>JAITLH010000346.1 GCA_031277995.1 Deltaproteobacteria bacterium | reverse complement strand
TTGGGCGGCCGACCGAACTATCTGGGAGATGGTGCCGCAACCGCAGGCGGCGGCCCGGGCCTCGATGGCGCCAAAAAAGAAAATTAGGGCCAGGGTTAAGAGAGGCAAAACAAGAAAGTATCTTGAGGGTTTCTTTATTTCTTTAGGCATTTGGCTACCTTTTTTTCGCTTGGAATAAACGGGTTAAAACTTGGGTGACGGATCCTTGGGGTTTGGTTCAGGCTCGGCCTCGGAAGGGGCCGGGGAGCCGCTTGGCGGCCCGGAAGCTGGGCCGGCTTGGGGGCCCGCCGTTTCGGCGGGCTTGGGTTCGTTTTGGTTCATGGCCCGGAGGGCGTGGCGAAGGTCGATGGCCGTGGGCCTTAGATCCATGAATTTGTCGGCCGCGCCCTTGATGGTGGTTTTTATGGCGCCGTCGCTATCGACCCAGGCGTGGGCCCGGATGTTATCGAGCCTAAAGAGAATTAAGTCGCCCACCTTAAAATTTAGTTTTTCAAAGGCGTGGGCTTGGTTTTCCCAAAGGCTCACCTCATACCAGACGACGGTGGTTTGGGTTTCGCGTTTTAGCCAAGGGCAGACGGCCACGCGGCAATTGATGACCTGGGATTTTTCCAGGTCGGAAAGCCAGAGATGGCCGATTCTGCCGACGATGACGTGATGGGTAAACCCATGGCAGTTATTGGCGTCCAAATAGTCGGGAAAGGGATCGATGCCTTTGGCGGTCATGTTTTTGGGCCGGGTGGATTTTGGCCGCCCGTGTTTCGGCCGGGGTTTGTTAGCCCAGTCGGGCCGAGAATCGGGCCGGCGGGGGTCGTCGCGGTTTGATTGGTCAGGCAAAATCGTTCTCCTTGGGGCCTTGGGGCCAAAAAGTCCATTGGCCGCATGGTTTAGGGATGGTTTATTTTTGTGGAGCTTTTTTTTGGGCCCCGGGGCGGCGCTTAGGTTTGGGGCGCCGGGGGTAAATTTTCTGGGCCGCGGTCTAGAAAAACCCGTAATTCGTCGATTAACTCGGTTATGACGTCAAGGGACTTGGCGTAGGGGTTATCGAGGCGGCGGCGGTTTTTTCGTCTCTCCACTTCGCTTTTTAGGCCGGCCGGGTAGAGGCGGCCCAAGGCCGTCAGGGTCATTTCCACCCCGTGGGAATGGTAGAGGGCTTCCCTCACGGCCATGTCTTCGGCCGTGGTACTAAAGGCCCAGAGAAGTTCCGGGGAAACGGTATTGGTCAGGATTTGCTGGCTGGTGCCCTGGGCGGTCCTGTAGAGGGCGATTAAGTCGGCGCCCTGGGCCGAGGGCTTACCCAATCTTTCGAGGGCCCGGGACAGGCCCGGGTTTAGGCCAAAGATTCGGGTTAATTCCAGGCGGCCCTTTTGGGTGCCCGAACCCAATAGGAAGATCGACGTGGCCAACTCCAAGATGACCGAGGGGAAGTCTTCCCAGGATTGGGAGTAAAGGCCAATGGAGAGGTTCCACTTCCTAGATTCCCGGGCCGAGGTCTCCAGATCGCTTATTAACTGGCCGCTTATGGCCGCGAGCCCCGTGACCCGATGCAATTCGTCGTAGCAAAGCCTTTTTGGCTCCCGGCGCAGATCGCTTACGATCTTTTCGTGGTAGGGGCGATAAGCCTCGGGAATGAGCGGGAGGTCGGTTGGGGTAAAAAAGAACTTGGCCCCGATAAGGTGTCTGGCCAGCATGTACATGACCGCGGTTTGGCGATCCCCGGCCGCCCCGCCCCCGCGGGTGGCTACCTCGTCAAGATCCAAGGACACGATCCGGGCCTCGGATAGGGAAAACTTGGTGGGCCGGACCAAAAACCGGTAATGGGAAACCGCTTCCGTTAAAACGCGCCAAACGTAATCGAGGACCATTTCCCCGGTACCCTCGATTTTGAAGTTATAGGTTGCCCTTAAACCCTGGTGGTTTCTGACTTGGTAAATGACGTCCAAAAGGGTCGGGACGGCCAGCCTTTGGGCCAAATGGGCCTCGTGGTAAAGGCCTTGGGCATGGAAAAAATCGACCAGTTCCCAAAAAGAACTCTTTTCGTCCAGGGGAAAACCCAGATCCAGGGCCAGCTCGTGGAGGCGGGGATCTTGGGCCCGGCTTAGTAGTTTTGGCTTGTCGGCGAGCTCTTGGTAAGCCGCGAAGACGGCTTGACGGGCGATGCCGTCCACCCCGCTGGGCGGGGCGGTTTTGTCCAGGGGCGTGGCCAACAGGCAAAGAAAATTCACCAAAAACGCCGCCTGGGCCGGAAGGGGTTCCCGGCAACCCAAGGGGGTGTCGAAGGGGTTGACCGATTCGTTGGGATCCATCTTGAGGCGGTGATGGGCGGCCAAGTGCTTTTGGTGATCGGGCAGGGCGTTTTTGATTAAATTTATTAGCCCCGAGGAACTTGGGCCCACGTCGATAATCGAAACCCAAGGCAGTTCCACCAGGCCCCCCTGTAGGCAAAAGGCCAGGTTGATGGAATTTAACAAAACCGATTTGCCGCCGCCCATGGGGGCCAAGCCCAGATCGATCCAGGCCGACTGGACGCCGCTATTGGGCGCGAAGGGCATGAGTTTTCCGTCCGGGGTTCTTAATACCAAGGGCCCCCGGGACCAGGGCGAGGCGGGACGGACGGGCAAAAAGGACCAAACGGCGGTTAGGGGGGCGGCCGCCTTGGGGGCCGGCCCGGCGTGGGGCATCATGGCCGGAAGGGCGGCGCATAGACCCAATAAGGGATCGCCCCAGACCTCTTGGACCTGGCCCTGGCCCCAACCGGAAACCACCCGGGAGACCCTGGAGACCCTTCTTCTAAGGGCCCTGGCCGCGTCTTTAAGATCCTCGTAATCGGCCAAATCGACGAAGGTATCAAAGACCATGGATAAGCCCACCACGATCTGGCCCCGTTCGGTCAGCCTTTTTAAGGCCGAAAGCGAGGCGACCAAGGCCTTGTTGTCCTTTGAGGAAAAGCTCAAAACGCTGGCCAAGGCGCTTTGGAGGCTTTTCCCCGACAAGCCCTCGGGCGTCACGTTTAAAAGCATGCGCAAGGGATCTTTGGGCCGGCCGGTGGCCAAAACCCTTTGGAGTTCCGCGAAAGGCCTGGGGGCCCTGGGCGGGACGGACATCAGAAAGGGGGCGTGCAACCTTTGGCCCACCAAGATCATCGAGCGGTCAACCACCCGGGCCTCGCCCGGGAAGATTTGGCTAACCAGAGACGGGTAGAGTAAACTCCCCAAGGCTTCCCCGCCCCGGTCGGGACTAATAAAGGGCCTGGGATCCCCGGGCAAAAGCGGCTTAAAGTCAGGATCGGTCAAATTGGGATCAAGGCCCTTTCTTATTTGGCGGACCAAATCGTGCGCTCCCATGACCTCGCCCAATAGCCCGGCCGCTTTGAGGGCCCTTAAAATCAGTTCCATGGCCCCGTGGTGGGCGCTTCTTAAGGCCCCCACGCCCCGCCCCTCGCTCTGGCGATCCTTAATGGGCTTATGGAGGGAGCCCAAGGTTTCCTTGACGGCGCCCTTTCTCTCAAGGTCCGAAAGCAGCGCCGGGCTGGTCCACAAAACGATGGCCAAACTCTCCGAACCCGAAACGCTCGATAAACTCTCCGAATAGCCGTCCAAGACCTTGGCCAAAGAAAGCGAGCATTCGGCGGCCGTGACCCTGGAGGGCCTTAAATTTTCCTCTATTTCGCCCTTGGCCGCCCCGGGATCGTATTCAAAGACGATGGAAAGGCTATGGCCCGGCCTTTCCAACAAAGCCCCGGTTTTTTCCGTCAAGATCTCGGCCATGGATTCCAAGTCTTCCTGGGAGGCCAAGGCCAAGGTGCCCGAGACGTTTATGGCCCCGATTAAAGAACCGTCGTCGGCCACCAAAGTCTTGGAATCGTCGGCCGTCTCCAGACGGCAATAGCTCCCGACCGGTCCCCCCAATAGCTGGAAAAGACCATGGCTCAATTTGTTAAAGGCCGAAAATAAACTCACCTGGGCCTCCCTATAACCCGTGCCGGGTCATGGCTTCTTCGTCCGCTCCCTTGGCGGGACGAATAAAAATTCCCGTCGCTTAACGCCGGCCGAAAAATCGGCCGCCTTAAAAAATCCCCGCTCGATGGCCTTAAGGCCGTTATTGTCGTTAATGCCGTTAACGCGGTTAACGAGGTTATTGGCGTCAATGGGCTAGGAGCCAAAAAGGCCGACTTTGGCCAACGTTGGCTTTTTTCTGTTTAACCAAAATATTGGGTTTCTTTTGGAGCCTGTCTTTACCAAGCCAAGCGCTTTTTGACCCCGATCGCCCTGCCCCGGACCGCTGGGCAATTCCCTCCCCGGGCCCGAGTTTTTCTTTTTTTTTAATTTAGAATGTTTCTATCGCCTCCCTCCTTTCATGGCCCTTACGGGCCATAACCTGGGCAGGGCTTCCTTGGAAGCGAAAACCCCAAAACTACTTCAGGGTTTTCATGGACGTTACTTCCAAAGTTACCCATGATTCCTTTCGCCCCTTAGGGGCCAGCCAAAACCGCTCCCTTGGTCGGTTTTGTCAAAAACTTTTTTTCCATCCCCGCTCCGGTGGGGTCTAACCCCCGCTTTAAGCCCGCCTTTGGGGTCCCTCGCGCCGGGTCCAATAAACGGCCGTAAAGGGGCCCACGAGAGGATCGGGCCATTGGGGGGCCTAACCCTACCAATCTGGCTACCGCGCCCCGCCCTGGGCCGATTTGGCCCGTTTATGGGCGAATTTGGTGGGGGTTTCGGATTTAGCCATCGCGGCCAGGGCGGCCAAGCCCCGCTTGTTTTTTGCCGACGTTCGGACGCCGGGCCAAGGACCCCGTTGGCCTTGGTTTCCTTAAAAAACATTGCCCAAGCTTTAGTCGATTCCCTTCGGAGCCAAAACTTCCCCCCAAAAAATGCCCGATTACTTGGGCCCGGGGTCAAAAAGACCCTCATTTTTGGGCGCGATCGATTTTGCTTTGCCAAAGGCCGGCGATCGGTTTTGGTCTTGGCCAAGCGCTTTTTAACCGCGCGCGGCAAACCCCGGGGTCGGGCCAGTCGGGACCCAAAGTTCCGGGGTTTTACGCGCCCATTAAGGTTAAAGAGAGTTAGCCATTTTCTTTTCTCCTTCCATGGCCGACCAGGCCATAACCCGGGCGGGGCTACCTTTGGCGCGAAACCATCCCCAAAACGACTTTTGGGTTTACTTAGCCTGGGCACCAAAGGCGCCGCCTAATATCGGACCAAAACCCCCGGGCGCGCCCTTACCAAACCCAGGTCGGGCTTAACCGGTTTTGGTCAAAACGATCTGCCTAATGACCACGCCTTTGGGGTTTAAGCTGGGTTTGGTCCTTTGGACCACCACCTCGGCCAAGAGCTTTTGGCTGGCCACCACCCCGGCCGATGATTCATACGAGAGAACCAAGGGCATCTCGAGCTTCCAGGTCATGACCCCGCCCCTTAAGCCGCTTCCGGTTATGACCGGGGCCCCGCTAATGAGGCTAGAAAGGGACAGCCTTTCTTTTTCGATCTTGTCCAAATGGCCGCCGTTTTTGAGGGAGTCCAAAAAGCTTTCAAAGCCCGTGGGATCGAATTCCCCCCTCAAATCCGATAACGTCTGGCGCCAGGTCAGAAAATTTAACGACAAGGCCCTCACGACCACGTCGCCGGCCCAGTTACCCAGCGATCGGTTCTCTATGACCGGTTCCGACAAGGGCGGCATCTCCATGATTCTCAGGTCCTGGGTCACCGCGAAATACCTGGGTTCCGGCTTAAAGACCACCTGCCAAACGTTTAAGGCCAAACTAAGTAAAATAATGGGGAAAACGAACATCAGGACCTTAAAGAGCCTGGAGTTTTGGCCCAAATACCAATCCCTCGATTCGATCACGAGCTCGGCCCCATGGGGTTGGTAAAGCTCCTTTTCCGAAGCCGTCCCGCCCTCTTTTTGAACCTCGCCCGTTTCCTCCCCAATATCCGCCACCGTCTTTTGTCTCTCTTCCATCTCCATTCCCCCTTCCGCTCGATCGCTCTCGATCTCGCTTAAATCGCGTTCGTTTGGGTCAAAATCACGCGGCTCCAAGTCCGCGAAATCCCCGCCATTCCCATAATCCTCGACCCCCTCCCCCTTGGCCGCCTCAAGCTTTAGGGCTTCAAACTTATATTCCCGAGCCTTCGCCATGTCGGCATGGTCCCCAGCCCTGCCCGACAAGTCCGATCCCCCCTCCCCCTTGACCGCCTCAAGCTTTATGGCCTCAAACTTATATTCCCGAGCCTTCGCCATGTCGGCATGGTCCCCAGCCCTGCCCGTCAAGTCCGAACCCCCCTCCCCAAATCCCTCAGCTTTCAACATCCAGGCCTCCGGGAATTTCCCGCCCTCCGACCAAAAACTTGGCCTTTCCGCATCCAGCGACCCAAAGCTAAGCGCTTGGGGCTTGAAGTTTGGAAGCTCAAAATACCCAATCGCCGAAGGCTTGGCCTCCAAAGTCCCGTCCTCCAAACTCGCGACCTTAGAAGGCTTGGCCGCCAAACTCGCTTCCTCCAAACTCTCAACCTCCGAAGACTTGGCCTCCAAAACCGCGTCCTCCAAACTCTCAACCTCCGAAGGCTTGGTCTCCAAACGCGCGACCTCCGAAGGCTTGGCCTCCATAGTCCCGTCCTCCAAAACCGCATCCTCCGAAGGCTTGGTCTCCAAAGTCCCATCCTCCAAACTCTCATCCCTTTTCGCCCATCTTTCTAGAACCAAGCGTTCATAGTCCGACATGACCGGTTTACTCCAATCGATTTCCCCCATATCTTTCTGACACTCCAGCACCACGGGGTCGTTTGGCATGAAATTTGTCTTATGTTCCTCGAGAACCTTAGCAAATACTTTTTGATATTTTTCGATATCCCTAAGTCTGGCCCTATTTCGCGCGGCGATACGCCCCCAGCCCGATTCCAGATCAATTTTTTTTAGAAGACATAAGCGCAGCTCTTCGGTATCTTTAAGTCCGAGAAATCCCTTCCGTATAAGAAAGTTTTCTACTGGATCCACGGAATCATCAGAACTCGTGTCTTCGCTCTTAGCCTGATGCCCATCCGAGAAACTTTTCCCACCCACTTTCTCATCCCAGCTATCTTCCAAAGATATCCCGTCGTGTTGGGCTCTTTCTTCCGATCGTTCATTTTCGAAGTTTGATTGCCATTTAGAGAGGCCCCCATTCTTCGTTTCGGTTTCCGATTTTGGGTATTCCGCGTCTTCTAGCTTAGGGGGCAGTAAATACGAATAACCAACGCCGGAAATCTCGGGTTCCCATTTTTTTAAAGGGGAGCCTGGCTCATCATTTTTTGAGTCAGACCCGTTACCTTGCCCACGGTCACTTGATGCCAAGGCATCAATGGGCTCCTTAGCCCCGTTTACGACAACGTCCTCTTTACAGTCCTTAATTTCCTTGGCTTCCAGGACCCGGCGCTCAAGGTCTGGGTTTTCATGACCGGACTTCTCAAGACCCTCGTAATCTGGAAGCGCGGTTTCATCGTTTAGTTTTTCCCCACGCCCCGGCCCTTGAAGGCCATTTGTCGCCGCGATATTGGAATCCTTCCCTGGGGTTAGATCGGCCAACTTGGTTTGTCCTTCTTCGCTTTGACTGGAAGCCTTTTGGTCCGGGACTAACCCACCTAGGTTCTTATCATCGGCCGCCGTTCGGCCGGTATTATTTGGCTCACTGGCTTGGCCGGCTTCAGTTTGAGGGGAACTGGCTTGGCCAGCCGCAGTTTTTTTGGTGTAAGTTCGGCGGCGTCTTATCGGCTCACTGGGTTGGGCGGCTTCCGTTTGAGAGGAAACGCCTTGGCCGGCGTCGCTTCGCTCGGCGATTGGTTCGGCCAGATTCGTTGAAAGGGATTCAGGTTGGCCGGCTTCAGTTTGAGCGGAACCGGCTTGGCCAGCGGCCGATTTTTTGGTGTAAGTTCGGCGGCGTTTTACTGGCTCACTGGGTTGGGCAGGTTCCGTTTGAGTGGAGCCGCCTTGACCGGCGTCGCTTCGCTCGGCGATTGGTTCGGCCAGATTCGTCAAAATGGATTGCGGTTGGGCGGCTTCCGTTAGAGCGGAAACGGCTTGGCCGGCGCGCGATTCTTCGGTGTTAGTGGCGCGGCGATTTGCTGTCTCAGTTGGTTGGGCAGGTTCCGTTTGAGTGGAGCCGCCTTGGCCGGCGTCGCTTCGCTCGGCGATTGGTTCGGCCAGATTCGTTGAAATG
>JAITLH010000339.1 GCA_031277995.1 Deltaproteobacteria bacterium | reverse complement strand
TATTAAGATAAATGTTGGTATCCTTTCTAGTTTGCCTTCCGTAACGTTTTTGACCGATAAAACCGGTTACTTAAACAGAGGCGGAAATTTAGAAGGCGGCGGAATTATTGGTGGGAGCTCCCAAGCCGGTTACTCAATACTCACGACAGTTTCAGGAAACGTGTTTACTTATAATGTCGTGACAACGACGAAATCAACCGCACCTACTCCTGATCCAAATGAACTTGGGGATTTGAAAGGCGGTGGTCTCATAGGTCTTTCGTCAGGGACTTCGGCCTATATGGGTACCGTTTCCTTGAATACCTTTTTTTATAACTTTGTCACTGTAGAAGGCAATCTTTCCGGTGGCGGTTTAGTCGGCGTTTATTCTTCAAATTCGACAAGTCTTCCAAATTATGTGCCAGAAAGTTCCATTCAAAGCTTTACCGATAACTTTGTTTCTTATAATACCATAGCCGTAACGGGTGATCTCTACGGCGGTGGAATACTTGGAGGCAGAAATAACGATAGCGTACTGCCCGAAACGCCACTTACCGGCTCGGCTTTTAATGATAGAAATACTATAGATGATAATATAATTACCGCTAAGTCTTTGCATGGAGGAGGTATATTTGGATTTTACGCTGATCAGGGAGCTAATGTCGCTATTTTACAATTGAATAGTAATGTTATAATAAATAATAAAGTAAATATTTCTAATCAAATTGAAGGCGGTGGAATCATAGGTGTTTTTGCTGAAGGTAATAATATGATATCTTATATTGGTATGATAAGTAATAACCAATTTTCTAATAATACTGTTACAGCTGGAACGTATATAGATGGTGGTGGTTTAATTGGTATTAATGGTACACTTTTTTATGATTCATTTCAGGGTATTCATGATATGAATAAAAATTTATTTCAAAATAATAAAATTTATGCGAATAATGGTCAGATAATGGGAGGTATTTTATATTCTTATGGTATTTTTACTGATTTTACTATGGAAAATAATAAAATTACTAATAATGATTTTTATTCTTCTATTTCAGACCCTAGTTATTATGACCTCGCTAGTCTTAATTCTTCTGCCCAAAGCCATTTCGCCGCGAAAGTTTATGGCACGATAACCATCGATACCGCTTTGCCTAGAAACGATAGTCTACCTAATACGGTTATCCTATCTTCCACCAGTGGTGATAAATCTATTTTTCAAAATAATACTATTCATGAGGGAAGCAACCCTGATAGAAATAATTCGTTTTATTTTGGCTCTGTATTAGCGATTAATCATAATATTGGTACTAATAAGTATGATGTTCTAAACGATGCTCCACAAACCGACGCTTTGCTGATAATAAGACCCGAAGCCCAGAGTTCCGTTGAATTGTACGATCCCATTAACGTTTATCAGCTTAATATGGATGGGACTTCTGGCAGCGCCACTAACAGAACTTTTCAATTGCGAGTCGAGGGCGCCGGTGATTTCCTATGGGGAGGTGATAATGTTTTTGAAGTCGGCGCTTATGATTCAAATGTACATCGGGTTGACAATGTCGTTTCCCTCACGAGCGGTAGCCGAACCGTTCTCTTGCCGGCTATGACTCTTGAGGCTCTCAAGCACACTTTTTCCTTGGAGAACGGCGGTTATCTGGAGCCGCGAGCCTATGACGAAAACGGCTTTAACCAGATTGTGTTGACCGTCGATAAGGCCAAGTTGGCCGGGACGGTATATTTTCCGCTAAACGCCGCTTATTTAAACGATTTTGGTAAGGCGCTATTAAAAATCGTTTCTCCCAACCCCATTGACCTTACCGGGGCCACCATAAAGCTGGGCGATTTCATGCATGACGCGGATCTAGAAGGCGGCGACATGTTTTACCTACTGGAAACCGATGGTTACGATAAGATATCCGGGAACGCGGCTAACGCCACGGCCACGGCCAAGAGAAACTTAGCCGTGGAGTACACCTTCATTATCGACACTGAAGCCAGCGACAACAATTCACTGGGGACCGACCGGAAATTGGTAGCCCGGTTGGCCAAAGCGGCCCCGGCCCCGGAAACCAAGACCTTGACGGAGAGTTACGCGGCCGGTTTGGTTTTCCTTTCGCATATCGGCAGCTGGCTCCCGGATTATAGCTATTACACGGCTGAGTTGGCCATCAGGCAAGTAAACGCGTGGCAGGCTTTTTCGGGGGTTGACGCCTCGTCTTTCACCGCCCAGACCGGTTCGCACGTTTCGGTCACGGGGCTGACGTTTATGGTGGGCGTGGCCAAAAAAACGCAAAACGCCGACGGCTCCTTTCTTTTTGGGGGGTTTTTGGAAGGGGGCGTTTCTGACTATGAAGTCGTGACTAACGTTAGAACGGCTGATTTTCAGGACGTTGGCGGCAAGGGCACCATTAAGTCCATAGGGGCCGGGCTCATGGCCAGCCAAAAGTTCGATAACGGCTTTAGGGTGGAGACTTCGGTTAGGTATGGCTTTTTGCAAAACGATTTTACGGCCGAAAATTACGTGAGCGCCGCCGGGACCCAGGCCAGTTATTTTATCACGAGTCCCTATTTCGGGGCCCATTTTGGACTGGGCTATACCCATGACCTAGGCGAGAATGGAAATTTGGATTTTTCGGCCAAATATTACTACTCCCACCTAAAGGGCCAAACGGTGCACATTGGCGACGGGGAAAATGTCGAATACGAACCAACCAATTCCCACCGGGTCCGGGCCGGGATTCGTTATACCAAGCCCTTTTCCGAAAGCGTGTCCTTTTATTTTGGCTCGCATTACGATTACGAGTTTGACAATCACGCCCGGGCCAAGGTCTACGACATGGAAATCAAAACCGTTGGCATAAAGGGAGCCACGGGGATTTTTGAACTTGGCGGCACCATTAAGTCCAGTTCCAACGAGCACCTTAGCGTTGAGTTTGGCCTTCAGGGATACGTGGGGACTTTTAGGGGCATTTCCGGCGGTGTCCGGCTTGGCTACGAGTTTTAAGGCCCGGGGGCGCCGAGGTTTTGGTGATTGGCCGGGGTTTTGAAAAAATCCTGGCCAATCAAAGTCGCTTTGGGGTATAATCGGTCGGCTTAGGGGACTTTGCCCTAATCTTCGCGCCTTCGGGCCATGGGGCCCTTGTTTTAGGGACGTTTTTCGCGAAAAAGCCAAGGGCCCATTTTAGTAGGGGCGTTATTTCCCGAAAACGTAGGGACTTTCATGGGGCGTTCAATTTTTTTTGGGCGTTTTTGGGCCCCTTGGAGTTAAGAAGTTATTGGGTTTGGTTATTTAAGCCAATAAGTTTTTGTTTAAATGAGTTTTGTCTTGACCGTTATTTATTTTTTAGCCAACGCTAGAAGTTAAAGGCGGTTTTTAGGAAGCCATTGTTCGTTTATTAGGGAACCGTTATTCGTATTTTAGCCATTGCCAAAAGTTAACGGCATATTTTAGAGAACCGTTTTAGGTTTTGAAAGGAACAGCGATGCCAAACACGGCCATTACCAGCGCCAGAAATCAATTTCCGGGCACCATTACGAGCCTGACCACGGGCATGGTCAATACCGAGGTGATCCTGGATATCGGAGGGGGTATTTTAGTTACCGCCGTAATCACCAATACCAGCGCCGCGGCGCTTGATTTGAAGGTCGGGGGGCAAGCCATAGCGCTTTTTAAGGCCACCTGGGTTATCATATCCATCGACCGGGAGCTTAGGACCAGCGCCCGCAATGGTTTTAAGGGCGTGATTAAAAGCGCCAAGAAAGGCGCCGTCAACGCCGAGATCGTGGTGGGGTTGCCCGGGGGCCAAACCATCGCCGCCATCGTCACTAACGAGAGCCATGACGCCCTGGGCCTCGCCGAAGGCTTGGAAGTCACGGCTTTGGTCAAGTCCTCCCACGTCATCATCGGCGTCAAGTAGTTTTTTAAGCTTTTCGCCCCAAACGGCCGTCTCTTTCGTTTCGAGGGAGACGGTTTTTTTTTGGGGGGGAGGGGAGGGGCGCTTGGCCAGGCCCTTGGGGGCGTTTGGCCAGGCCCTTGGCGGGGCCGGGGAGGAAGGCGAAATGGCTTGACAACGCCGCCGGGGCGTTGTAATCTAGCAAGCCGAAGGGCAATCCTATTTAACTAAAAGGTTGAGGCTTGGCCACGGCTTAGGCGGCGGCGGGGCTGATTTTGCGTTTTTTTTTGGCCGGGCGGTTTTGGTTAAGTTTTTCTCGAAGAAGGCTTTTTGGGAAAACGTTTCGGGCCAGGCCAGTTTTCGAAAATTTTTGGGGGGCGCTCTCGCGTCGCCCCGTTACGCTAGGGGGCGGCCGTAGGTCGCCCCGTTACGCCGGGGGCGGGCGGCCTTTTTGGTGACGGCCGGTTAAGCCCCAATTGGGTGGAGTCCAATAGCCATGGAAGAGTTTTCTTCAATCGTTAAACAGATCAGCGGTTTCATCTGGGGGCCTTGGATCATAGGTTTTCTGGTGGGGACCGGCATTTTTTTGTCGATTCGACTAAGGTTTTTGCAGTTTTCCCATTTGGGCTACGCCCTTAAGCTGGCCCTGACCCGCAAGACCAAATCCACGGAGGAGGGCGACATTAGCCACTTTGGGGCCCTCATGACCGCCTTGGCGGCTACCGTCGGGACCGGCAACATCGTGGGCGTGGCCACGGCGGTCATTTCCGGCGGACCCGGGGCGGTCTTCTGGATGTGGGTGACGGCCATTTTTGGCATGGCCACCAAGTATGGGGAAGCGGTCCTGGCCATCAAATACCGGGTCACCGACAAGTCCGGCCACATGGCCGGCGGGCCCATGTATTTTATCGAAAGGGGCCTTAACCTAAAATGGTTGGCCGTTCTTTTCGCCATCTTCGGGGTCATGGCTTCCTTTGGCATCGGCAACATGACCCAAAGCAATTCCGTGGCCGGAAACGTGGCCAACGCCATTAACCTGTCCCCGTGGATCTCCGGGCTAATCATGGCCATTTTTACCGCCGCCGTCATTTTGGGCGGGGTTAAAAGCATCGCCAAGGCCTCAAGCGTCATCGTCCCCTTGATGGCCATTTTGTACGTCTTTGTCGGGCTTATCATAATAGTCATGAACCTTAACCTGGTCCCGGAGGCCTTCGCCTTGATTTGCAAGGAAGCCTTTACCATGAAAGCCGGGATTGGCGGCCTTTTGGGTTCGGCCATCAAATACGGGGTGGCCCGCGGCGTTTTCTCAAACGAAGCCGGTTTGGGTAGCGCCCCCATCGCCGCCGCGGCGGCCAAGACCGATCACCCCTGCCGCCAGGCCTTGGTGTCCATGACCGGCACTTTTTTGGATACCATCGTCGTTTGCTCGGTTAACGGCATATTGCTGGTCATGGCCGGGCTCCAAAACAAAGTCAACTTCGACGCTCTGCAAGCCGCCTCCGGCGGGGGTTCCAGTTTCGCCGCCTCCCTCACTTCCGAGTCCTTTAGTTTATTCATGCCCTTTTTTGGCGGCCTGGTGGTTACCATTTCGCTAATATTTTTCGCCTATTCCACCATTTTGGGCTGGTCGTACTACGGGGAGCGTTGTCTGTACTATTTGACGGAAAGCAAAACGGCCAGTTTCGTTTACCGTTTGATTTTTTCCATCTTCGTTTTCGTCGGGGCCGTGGTGGAACTGAACCTGGCCTGGGACATCTCCGACGCCTTTAACGGGGCCATGGCCATCCCCAACCTCATCGGCTTACTGGCCCTATCCGGGGTGATTGTCGCCCAAACCAAGGATTTCTTCGAGCGGTTCTACAAGCCGGAAAAACTGGCCAGGCTTCGGAAAGGCTAAGCCTTTTCCCATGAGCCAAAAAAAAAAACCGACCAGCAATGGTCGGTTTTTTTTGGCTCAAAAATCCAGGACGTCTCGGCAGGCGGCCAGGTTCTCCCTAATGAGGTCGGCCCCGGCCTTGGAGAGGGCCTCCGGGCTATGGCCGCCCTGGGTCAGCCCCACGGCCTTGATGCCGGCCGATCTGGCGCAGGCCATGTCGGATAGGGCGTCGCCAACGTAGATGGCCGTGCTGGAATCGACGCCCAATTGCCTTATGACCGTAAGGAGGATGTCGGGTTCGGGTTTGGCCCTGGGCACGTCGCTGGCCCCCACGGCCGTGTCAAAAAACTTGGCCAGATCCAAGGCGGCCAAATCAAGCCAGGGATTGGCTCGGTTGGTGGCCAGGCCCAAAAGCAGGCCCTTTTTCTTGGCCTCGCCCAAAATAATCGGGGCCGCGGGGTAGACCTTGGTTTGGCCGATGACCTGGGGGATGACCACCTTATACATGTAATCGCCCCACTCCGGGCGGACTTCCCCCCAGAGTTGGCGCCAAAACTCGGCGATCGGCAAGCTAATGGCCTTTAGGACTTGGTCCTTATTGGGCCTTTTGAGATTAAAGCGTTTGGCCAAAAGGTCAACGCCGGCGGCGCAGGCGTCAAGGGAATCAACCAACGTCATGTCCAAATCAAAGATTAGCGCTTTAAGCATTTATAACCGGAACTTTTTTAAATGTGTCGGAAAAACTGAATTTCAGGTCCCAATGTACCCTCGTTATTTCAGACTATGGTTACCTAAGAAAACGATTTAGTTAAGATCGGCCTAAGGGTCAGTTACGGCCCGCCGGGAGCGACCCCTCTCCGAAAAGGCCGATTAAGGACAAAAAAATCATAAAGCTTAAGAGGCGGTTTGTCAAGGTAACGGCCCAGTAAATTAACGTTTATTTAGGGGCCTGGAGGGGAAAAGGAATTAGGGCCCAACGGCCTTACGGTCATAAAAACGCAAAGAAATAATTTATGGCCAGGCGAAAAACCCAAAATTAGAAAACGAAGAAAAAATTATCGAATGATTCAGGATGTTTGAGTGGAGTATTTTTAAAAATAAGGGTTTTTTACGATTAGGTAATGATTAATACTGGTTATAAATGTTAATTTATCGATCTTATTAATTATTTTTTAAATTTTCTTTGGTTTAAGTAGTTTAAGAAATGGCTAAAAGTTGGCCTTGATATTTTATAAAGTCTAATGATACAATATAAACGGATCTAGACTGGTTTAAGTCACGCGCTTAAATTTTCGTTAAGATGGTAAGAATTTAAGAACTAAATTTCCGACATAAGGTAAGATTTTGGTCCCATGACGGAGAGGATTATCCGGGGATTTTTGGTTAAGGCGTGGGTTTTTAGGCGTGTTTTTGGAGAATTTTTTTTTGTTTTTGCGACCTCACGGGCCGGCTAACCGGTTTAGTCGGCTTGGCCGCCATGATCTTATGGACTGGCTTGCCGATGGGCCCAAACCAAAGGCCGCGCCAATTGGCGTTGGGATGGGGGTTTGGTCTGGAATGGGGGATTTATGATTTGGCAAAGGAGCGTGGTATATGCCCACATACGCGTATTTTTTTCTGTCGCTATTCGCGCTGATATTAGGTTACGCCATCTATTCCAGGGTGGTGGAGAGGCTATTCAAACCAAACTATTCTAGGCCCACCCCGGCCATCACCTTATGCGACGGGGTGGATTTCGTCAAGCTTCCCACCTGGAAACTTTTTTTGATTCAACTTTTAAACATAGCCGGGGTGGGGCCGGTTTTTGGGCCCATCATGGGGGCCCTGTATGGCCCGTCGGCCCTTTTGTGGATCGTCTTTGGCACCCTTTTGGCCGGGGGCGTTCACGACTATTTTTCCGGCATGCTCAGTTTGCGCTATGACGGCAAATCCATCGCGGACGTGGTCGGTTACACGCTGGGAAACGGCTTTAAGCAGTTCATGCGGGGTTTTTCCCTGGTCTTACTGGTCTTGGTGGGCGTGGTCTTCGTTACCGCCCCGGCGGGCATTTTGTCGGGACTGACCTCGGCCAAATGGCCGTTGGCCGGGATGACTTTCTGGCTGGCCATCATTTTCACCTATTACTTTTTGGCCACGATCTTGCCCATAGACGTCATCATCGCCAGAATCTATCCCCTTTTCGCCGCGGTCTTACTAATCATGGCCTTTGGCGTGGCCGGCGGGCTTATCGTTAAGGGTTACGTTTTTTACGATTGGAAGGAAATAACCCAGGGCGCCTCGGTTTTTTCCAACGTTCACCCCAAGGGTTTACCCATGTGGCCCTTGATGTTCATTACCATCGCCTGCGGGGCCCTGTCGGGCTTCCACGCCACCCAATCGCCCTTGATGTCCAGATGCCTGGCCAACGAAAAAAACGGCCGCTTGGTTTTCTACGGGGCCATGGTGGCCGAAGGCGTCATCGCCCTGGTGTGGGCGACCGCCGGGATGACCTTTTTTGAGACCCCAGCGGCCCTCCAGGCCGTCATCGACCAAGGCGGGGCGGGCTTGGTGGTCCAAAAGATCTCGCTTACGGTTTTGGGCACCGTTGGCGGGATACTGGCCATTTTGGGCGTGGTGATTTTGCCCATCTCCTCCGGGGACACGGCCTTTAGGGCGGCCAGGTTACTCGTTTCGGACTTTACCGGGATCTCCCAGAAAAAAGCCCTGTCGAGACTGGCCATAGCCATTCCCCTTTTCGTCATCGGCGTTTTTCTGTCCCAGATAAAATTCGAGATCGTTTGGCGCTATTTTGGCTGGGCCAACCAGACCCTGGCCACCTTGGCCCTTTGGGCCGGGGCCGCTTACATGGTTAAACGCGGCGGCCTATACTGGCTCGTGGCCGCCCCGGCCGTCTTCATGACCGCCACCACCATCGCCTACATCATGGGCGCCAAGGAAGGCTTCCAGATCCCCTGGGAGATCTCCACTTGGATCGGTTTGGGGGCGGCCGCCTTGTCGGTCGTCTGGTTTATGGCTAGCCGCGCCCGCTTTAGGGAAAAGATCCCCTTGGAACTCCCCATTGGCCAAGGCGAACCTAAAGGCTAACGGTTGACGCTTTAGCCTGAGCAATACTGTTAAGGGGCTTCCCGGTAGGCTTATCGGGAAGCCCCTTATGTTTATTGGGAACCGTCTAGGTCCAAGGCGGGCCCGGGCCCGGGCGCGGGCTAGGCTTTTTTCCTAGCCCGATGCCCTTGGTAGGTCAAGCGGAGCTTGTAGGCGGCGGGGATGATGAACATCGAGAGGGTAAAGGCCGTGACCATGCCGCCAAAAAGCGGGGCCGAGATGCGCCGCATGACCTCGGAGCCCGTCCCGGCGCTCCAAAAAATGGGAATGAGGGACACGACGACGGTGCCCACGGTCATGGCCTTGGGCCTTACCCGCAAGGTGGCCCCGGCGTGGATGGCCCGATCGATGACCTTTTCGGTAATTAGTTTGGGGTCGTTAAATTCCGGGGCTTCCCGGGCGGCCTGGCGTAAGTAAATGAGCATGATTACGCCAAACTCGGCGGCCAGCCCGGCCAGGGCGATAAAACCCACCCCCGAGGCGACCGATAGGGCGTAGCCCTGAAGGTACATGAACCATAGGCCGCCCACCAGGGAAAAGGGCAAGGAGGCCATGATCATGGCCGAATCCGAGACGCTCTTAAATTCCATGAAAAGCAAAATGAAAATTATTATTAGGGTGGCCGGGATCATGAGTTTGAGGCGGGCGGTGGCCCTTTCGAGTAATTCGTATTGCCCGGTAAAGGATAAACTCACCCCCGGGGGCCTTTCGACCTTTTCGATAAAGGCCTTTTGGAGATCGCTTACGACTGAGACCATGTCCCGGCCCCGGGTATCAAGGTAGATCCAGACCGTGGGCCGCCCCTGCTCGCTTTTAAGCATGGAGGGACCGGTCGAGACCTTAATTTCACTAACCTCGCCCAGGGTAATTTCTTGGCCCAAGGGGCTTAGGATGGGTAGGTTTCTAAGGGAAGTGACGCTGTCGCGGTAAGATTGGGGGTAACGAAGGTTTATGGGGTAGCGGGCCACCCCCTCGACGGTTTCGCCAATCATCTCGCCCCCGATGGCCGAGGAGACGAAAAGTTGCACGTCCTTGACGCTTAGGCCAAAGCGGGCCGCGGCCAACCTATCGATGGAGATGTCAACGTAGCGTCCGCCCGTTAAGGTCTCGGCCAAGGCCGAGGTGACCCCGGGCACGGTTTTGGCCACGTTTTGGACCTTTTGGGCGACCTGGTCTATTTGTTCCAAATTGTCCCCGGTGACCTTTATGCCGATGGGGCTTTTGACCCCGGTTGAGATCATGTCGATGCGGTTTCTAATGGGCGGCACCCAGAGGTTGGCCACGCCCGGAAGCCTCACGGTTTTGTCCAGCTCCTCGATGACGCCTTCCATGTCCAGGCCTTCTCGCCACTCGGACTCGGGCTTAAGCCTAATGGTCGATTCGATCATCTCGATGGGGGCGGGGTCGGTGGCCGTTTCGGCCCGCCCGGCCTTGCCAAAAACCCCCTCGACCTCGGGGACGCTCATGATGAGCTTATTGGTGTTTTGCAAAAGGAGCCCGGCCTCGGCCACCGATAGGCCCGGCAAGGTCGAGGGCATGTAGAGTAAATCGCCCTCGTCGATCCGGGGCAAAAACTCCCCGCCCAGGTTTTTGGCCGGATACCAGGCCGAGATTAAAAGGACCAGGGCCACCAAAAGCGTTAGGGTGGGTTTTTTTAAGGCCGCGTTTAAAAACGGCTTATAGATCCAGATCATGAAACGGTTTATGGGGTTTTTGTGCTCGTCGGGAATTTTTCCCCTAATCAAATAGCCCATGAGCACCGGGATAAGGGTAACCGACAAAAAGGCCCCCCCGGCCATGGCGTAGGTTTTGGTGTAAGCCAGGGGCCCAAATAGCCGGCCCTCCTGGCCCTCCAAGGCGAAAACCGGTATGAACGATAGGGTGATTATGAGTAGGCTCACGAAAATGGCCGGGCCCACCTCGCAGGAGGCTTCGGTCATGACCCGCCAGCGCTCGGCGGCGGCAATCTCCCGCTCGGGGTTTTCCAGCCGCCAGCGCTCCAATTTTTTATGGGCGTTTTCGACCATGACGATGGCGGCGTCGACCATGGTGCCAATGGCGATGCCCAGACCCCCCAAACTCATGATGTTGGCGCTGACGCCCTGGTAATACATGATGATAAAGGAAATGAGTAAACCCAAAGGCAAGGTAAAAATGGCCACCAAGGAAGAGCGCAGGTGGAGTAAAAACACGTCGCAGGTCAAGGCCACGACGATGAATTCCTCGGTCAGTTTCGATCTAAGGTTGTCGATGGCCCGATCGATTAATTGGCTGCGGTCGTAGACGGTCACGATCTCGACGCCTTCGGGTAAACTCGGTTTCAAATCCTCGATCTTGTTTTTTACCGCCTCGATCACCTTCCGGGCGTTTTTGCCCGAACGCATCAAAACCACGCCCCCGGCCACCTCGCCCTGGCCGTCCAAATCGGCGATGCCCCGGCGCATCTCCGGGCCGAGCCTGACGTCGGCCACTTGTTCCAAAAATATCGGCGTCCCGTCGGCCGAGGTCATGAGGCTTATTTTTTTAAAATCCTCGACGCCCTTTAGGTAACCGTTGGCCCTGACCATGTACTCGGCCTCGGCCCCTTCCAAAACCGAGCCCCCGGCCTCCTGGTTTGAGGCCTTAATGGAATCCATGACCATTTCCAAAGGGAGGCCGTAACGGGCCAGCTTTTGGGGATCGACGACGATCTGGTATTCCTTGACCGCCCCGCCCACGGCCGCCACCTCGGCCACGTCCTCCACCGACGAGAGCTCAAAGCGCAGTAACCAGTCTTGCAGGGAGCGTAAATCCGAGAGATCCCTTTTTTCGGTCCGGTCGATTAGGGCGTACTCAAAGATCCAGCCCACCCCGGTGGCGTCCGGACCCAAGGCCGGGCTAACCCCTTCGGGCAGACTGCCCTGGACCTGGTTAAGGTTTTCCAAAACCCGGCTCCTGGCCCAGTAAAGATCCGTGTCGTCGTCAAAAATGACGTAGACAAAGGAATCCCCGTAAGCCGAATAACCCCTGACGGCCTTGGCCCCCGGGACGGTCAGCATGGCCTTGGTTAAAGGGTAGGTGACCTGATCTTCGACCAGCCTGGGGGCCTGCCCGGGATAGGGCGTTCTGATGATGACCTGGACGTCCGACAAATCCGGCAAAGCGTCAACGGGCGTATGCCAAACGATCCAAACGCCCCACAAGGTCAGTATCAAGGCCCCCATCAAAACCAGCGGCCTATTGTCAACGCATAATCGGGTGAGCTTCGCGATCATTTTCCCCTCCGCCAAACGCTCCGGTTTGGCTAACTGTTTTGGCCATGGTCATGGCCGGCCGGGGCCGCGGGCGCGGCCGGGGCCGAGGGCGCGGCCGGCGCCGGAAGGTCGGCGGCCGATTCGGGCGTTTGCGGGGTTCTCCGCATCCTCTCCAAGGCCCCGGTCAGGTTGGCCTCGGAATCGATTAGGAAAAGACCCGAGACGACCACCTGGTCGTTTTCGGATAGGCCCGAGGTCACGACCGTTTCCTCGCCCGAGGCGCCGCCCACGGTCACGAGTTTGGGGACAAAGGAACCGTCCGGGGCCCGGGTAATGACCCTTTTTTCGCTCCCCAGATCGATAAGGCTTTGGCTGGGGATGATTAGGCCCTCGGGCCCTTGGCCCCGTAATCTCACCGTGGCCGTGAAGCCCGGCTTTAGGCGGCCCTCGGGGTTGGGGACGGTTAGGCGTAAGGGGACGGTCCGGGTTTCCAAACTGGCCCGGGCCAAAACGCTTCGATCGCTTGGCTCAAAAAGCTCCCCGGGGTAGGCCGGGACCGCGACCCGGGCCCGGCCGTTTTGGGCCAGCTCCAAATCGCCTTCCGGCACCTCGGCCGTGACCCAAACCGGGTCAAAGCCCAAGATGACGGCCACGGTCATGTTTTTTTCGACGTTCATGCCCGGGTAAACGTTAAGCTCGGTCACGGCCCCGGCCACGGGGGCCAGGATCCTAAGGGTGGTCTGAACCTTTCCGGTGGCGTCAACCTCGGCGAGCATCTCCTCGGGCATGCCGTTTAGGCGAAGTTTTTCCCGGACCCCGCCGATGAGTTTGGGGTCGGCCCTTTGGCTTTTTAAAAGCAAATACTCGCTTTGGTCGCTGGCCCAGGCCGGGACGGTAATTTTCGCGATCTCCTGGCCAAGTTTTACCGTGTCCCCGACGGCCAGTCTCGAAATTTCCGAAACGAAGCCCTCGGCCCGGGGCTGGACCCTGGCTTCCAAGTACCGGTTAAATTCCACGTTGGCCGAAACCATTCGGGTCCTAGTTAAGCGGCCCGCCTTGGCCTCCGTTACCTTGACCCCCAGGTTTTGGATCTGGACCGGGTCAATCACCACCCCGGCCCCGCCCGAGGCGTCGGCGTACCTTGGCACCAGCTCCATGTCCATGAAGGGGGATTTTCCGGGCTGGTCAAAGCGCGTCCCCGGGAACATGGGGTCATACCAATACAAAATCTCGGCCTCCGCCGCGACGTCGGACGGGGGCGCCGCGGCCTGGGCCGGGGAATCGGTTTTGCCGGCATCGACCAAATAAGGCCCGCCAAAAAACCCCAATAGGCCGCCCAAAATAAGGCCCAAAATAATAAGGCCCAGGTTTTTCGATACCATTCTTGGCTCCTTTAAGTAAGCCCCCGCGCGGCCTGGGCCCATGGCCCGGGGCGAGGGGGAAAGCCTTATTTGTCTATGCCCACGACCAAATAGCCCTGGGGGCCGGCGTCCGGGGCGAAGCGAATCTCGAGGGTGACCTCGTCGCCCGGGGCCAAGTCGCCCAGCATGGTCGGGTCTTCCACCAAAAAGCCCATGGTCATGGCCTCCCAGCCCACCTGGGGGATGGGATCGTGCTTGGCCACGATTCGGCCGTTGGCCCGGTCAAGTTCCACGATGACGGCCTTGGTCTCAAATAACCTACCGGTTGGTGGGTCGCTTACGTCCGCGCCGTGGCCGGAATGGTCCTGGGCCAGGGCCAGGGGGGCCCAGGCGAAAACGAAAAGGCCAAGGAAAACAAAAGCCAGAAGAAGTTTTACTCTTTTCATCCTAAACTCCAAGTTTGGTCCCAAAGCGAAGCGCCTTTGGGTTGGGGAAAATCGATATTGGCGTTTTTTGTCTTGGTTATTTTGAAAGCGGCCCGGGCCGCGAAATGACCTTACGGCCCGGCCATAATATAAAAACCCCTTGGTTTCTTTGGGTTTCATCTTTTTTCTCCTTGATTGGGGGTATCCTCCCTGGGGAAGCCGCCGCCCAGGGCGGCGAAAAGGGATATGTCGTTAAGGATCCAATCGCTCTTAATCTCCAGGAGATCGAGCTCGGCTTCCAGGACGCTTCTCTGGGCCTCCAAGACCTCCAGGTAACCGATGACGCCGTTTTGGTACCGATTGGTGGCCAGCTCCAAAACCCGGCGCTGTATGTTTAGGTAATTGGTCTGGGCCTTAAGCCTTTGGGAGAGCCTCTCCCTTAAGCCCAAACCGTCGGCCACTTCCCGAAAGGCCTTCTGGATGGCCATTTCGTAATCGACGATGGCCATGTCCTTTCTGATTTCGGCCAAATCGAGATTGGCCCGGTTGCGCCCGGCGTTGAATATGGGGATGGTAAGGCGGGGCCCAAAGGACCAGAGATCGCCCCCGCCCCTAAAAAGCGATTCCAGGTCCATGCCCATGACCCCCAGGGAACCGGTGAGGCCAATCGAGGGAAAGAAGGCCGCCCGGGCCGCCCCGATATTGGCGTTGGCGGCGATAAGGGCCCTTTCCGCCTCCATGACGTCGGGCCGGTCAAGGAGGACCTCGGATTTTAGGCCCTCGGGCAGATTGAGCCTGGGCCATTTCAAAAGCGGCAGGGGCTTTGGCAGATCCAAGGACTCCGTCTCAAAATCCCCCAGCCAAAAGGACAATTCGTTTTGGGTCGTAACGAGTTCGCTTTTCCTGGCTTCCAACTGGGCCTCGGCGTAGGCGACCATGCCCCGGGCCTGTTCGAGTTCCAGTAAATCGGCCTGGCCGGATCTAATCCTCTCCTCGACGAAGGCCCTGGACACCCTAAAGTTATTTAAGTTTCTCTCCATGAGTTTGACCCTTTCCTCGGCCAAACGGTTTCGCAAATAGGCCCCGGAGACCGACGAGACCAAGACGATCTTGGCGTAACGAGCGGCCTCAAGGGTCCCCAAATAAGTTTCCAAGGCCGCCCGCTCCAAATCCCCCAACCGGTTTAGGTAGTCGATTTCAAAGACCGGCAACGTCAAGCCCGCCTCGTAACTCTCCTGGGTAGATCTTCTGGAACCCCCGCTGGTCTCCTGGGCTAGCTCCCCTTCCAGCATGGGAAAACGCTCCGACCTACTCATGCCAAACTCGGCCCGGGCTTCCAAAATCTTGAGCCCGGCCAGCCTCAAATCCCGATTCTTCTCCAAGGCCAGCCCCACCAAGGCCCTAAGCCTTTCCTCGGGCAAGAAATACTCCCACTTAAGCTTGCTTAGGCCTTGGGCGTCCAGGCTGGTTAGGGCGCCGCTAGGATCGTCTAGGTTAAGCTCGGCTAGGTTAAGATCGCCCAGGGTCGGCGGCACCGGCGCCTCCGGCCGTTGGTATTTTGGGGCCAACGAACAGCCCCAGGCCAAAAAACTAAGTAAACATAGACAAACTATCCGCGGGACCAAAACGATTGGTTTCAAATGATTCATGGGCCACCGATAAAAGTAGAACGTAAAGCTTGGCCCACGGCCCGGCTTAAGGCTTGGCCTTTAAGGCCAGGCCCTAAACCAAAACCCTGGCCTCGCGGTCAATAAACCATGGGCGTAACGTGGGCGCGACTATTGGGGGATTGAATTAAAGGGGTAATTGACGGGGGGGTCGAAAGATCGATTTGGGGAATTCTTTTGGGACAAAGCCAAAGCCGTCGGCCAAGGCGACGCCTTGATCGAGTTGGCCCTGGGCGGCCAAAAGGGTCACGGCCTGGGTGGCCGTGGGCGCCTTGAGGCAGGAAAGGAGGCCGCAGTTTTGTCCAAAGGGGTCATTGGCCTGGTCATGGTTGGCCGGGTCGGCGGTTGTCGCTTGTTGGTGGCTAGCCATTGGGGCTACGGGAAAAGCGGCGCTCGCGTGGTGGTGGGCCTCGGAAACCTTGGCCGTTTCGGGCAAGGCGCTCGCCTTGACCATGGACAAGTCGCGGCAGCAATCGGAAACCGAGGCCAGGCCCAGGCCGGGGACGGTGAGGCATAAAAACAAGGCCACTATGTTAGCCAATGATTTCAATAAGCCAACTCCAAGCGGACCCCCAGGGGACGGGCGTTTTTTTAGGCCCATTGGGGGGTCAAAAATCCTGGGAGGATTAACGCTTAAACTATAGTCACCATAAAGCGCCATTGTCAAGGGTTTTTTTTGGCCCGGGGGCTTAGTTAAATTTTGACATGGTGTTTTTGTTAGAATTTCCGGACGATTTTTGGCCAAATGGGCATGGATAGGCAATAATCAAGTCAAAATAAAAACCTAAGTGGTTTTACTAAATTTTTACCTTGCTTATTGCCCATGATTATGTTAATATTCCTAATCGCCAGGTGATAGGCGCTTATTGGCCCTTGAAGCTTCGATATTTTCACTACTTAGTAAATATTTGAATTGGCGCCAAAAAAAATGACCCGAGGGAGGCGAGACGGAAAATTCTTTTGGCCTGTTAACCTTCGAACCCAACGTTCGCGAATCCTAACGTCCCGTTCCGGCTCTGGAAAAACCAAACTTGTCGTAAAAAGTCTATTCCCAAACCAACGAATCCCCAGCCAAAAATCCGTCAAACCAAGAATCCTTCAAACCGAGAATCCGTCCAACCAAGAATCCGTCAAGCCAAAAATCCGTCAAGCCGAGAATATGTCCAACCAAGAATCCGTCAAACCGAGAATCCGTCAAGCCAAAAATCCGTCAAACCGAGAATTCGTCCAACCAAGAATATGTCCAACCAAGAATCCGTCCAGATTTTCTGACCCCGCCCTGGCCAACCTTTGGTAACCAAGGTTTATCCTTGGCCGGCCCGGGAACTTACCCAATCTTCGATCTCATGTAACTTGTGAATTTTATGTAGAAATTCATAAGGCGTTTTTGTTTTTCAGCCTCCCTTTTCGCCCGCCCGGGCGCCGCGTCAATTATCCGTTAACTTATCCGTGCCTTTATTTTTATAAATGTCCGGTAAATTATTGGCCCGTCAAAATAACGCCTTGCTTTTGGGACTAACGAATAGTCAGTCTCGCCATTAAAAAAGACCGTAAGGCCGTTTTTGACTTATTTAGTTTTTATTTTTAATTTAATATTAGCGAAAAGTTCTTTAAATTGGATGTTTTTCGCCAGGTGTCTGCCATGAGTCTAAAAATTAAGATGATAGCGGGTTACGCCGCCGTCTTGTTGACCTTCGTAATCGTTTCCGCCGTGGTCATTTACGATCTTAGGGACGTTCTCTACGATACCCATGAGCTAAGGGATCACGTCATCCCCAATAGCGATTTGGCCGCCGAGGCCAAGTACGCCCTGACCATGGAAGCTTTGAAGATCATGGATTTTAGCCGAAGCGGAAACGTCGATTTGTGGAACCAAGCCCTCGAGCTTAGAAAGTTTAACCGCGAAGAACTGGCCAAACTAGACCAGGTCGTCTTGACCCTAAGGGACAAGGAACCGGCGCTGGTCCAGATGGAACAAGAGGCCGACCACCGCTATGAGGAGTTTGAGGAGATAACCCAGGTCTTGCCGGGACTCCTTACGGAATCCCAGGCCGATCTGGCCAAAGTCATTTCCTCCTACGCCAATTTTGACCAGACCTTGGACAACTACCTCGATCCCATCGCCAAGCGCCTGGAAAGCGATCTGGCCTCCGGGGCCGACATCTACGTCCTTAGGCAAGATTACCAGCTGGTCAACGTCGGTAACCAATTGAGTAACCAAGGATCGGACTTTTTTATCGAGGCCATCGTTGGCGTAAACGCCAAGGATTTAAAGGGCCTGGAAAAGTCCATCGCCGACAACGAAACGCTCCTAAAAAACGCCAACGCCTTTAAGGATTTGGTTAAGGGCGACGCGGCCAAGGCCGAGATCGACAAGATCGTCGCCGCCGTCACCGATTGCCACGAGAGCCTATTGGCCCTAAAAGACAATCTGGACAGAAGCGCCCAAAACGAGCTCTCTCGCGCCCAGGCCCGGGAAGCCGCCCTGGAAGCCATAGACACCGTCTCCGATACCCTTAGCAAAGTCACCTTAAATTTCGCCGACGACACCATCAAGGTTACCGACAAGGCCTGGATGGCCATTATTTTGGGCGTAATCGTGGCCGTTATCCTGTCCTTGGCCATATCGTTGGTTTCTTCCTCGAAACTCTCGGGAAGTTTACTGGCCATCACCGAAAACCTGACCCACGGCAGCGAGGAAGTCGAAAGGGCCTCATTGGAATTAAGCCAAGCCTCAAATAGCGTGGCCTCCGGCACCTCAGAAAACGCCGCCGCCTTGGAAGAAACCAGCGCGGCCATTGAGGAACTGTCCTCCATGACGGCCAGAAACGGCCAAAACGCCGCCCAGGCCAAAAACCTCATCGACATGGCCCGGCAAGCCGTGGTCGATTCCGAGGGTTCCATGGACAAGGTCATGTCGGCCATGGATCAGATCGCCGTCTCGGGCACCCAAATCGGGAACATCATAAAAACCATCGACGAGATAGCCTTCCAAACCAACCTTTTGGCCCTAAACGCCGCGGTTGAGGCGGCCCGGGCCGGGGAGTCGGGGGCGGGTTTTGCCGTCGTGGCCGACGAGGTCAGGAATTTGGCCATCAGGAGCGCCGAGGCGGCCAAAAACACGGCCGACCTAATCGACAAGACCATCGGCGACATCACCTTTGGCTCAAACCTAATCAAAAAAACCTACGAGGCCTTCGAAACCCTGGTCGACGAAGTGGTCAAGGTCTCCGAGATAATCGAGGGCGTGGCCGAGGCCTCCAGCGAACAAAGCCAGGGCATCTCCCAGATAACCACGGCCATCCACGAGATGGACCAGGTCACCCAAAATAACGCCGCCGCTTCCGAGGAAACGGCCGGGGCGGCCCAGTCCCTTTCCGCCGAGGCCCGCTCCCTTGAGGAAAGCGCCCACGAATTACTGGTCTTGGTCACGGGCAAGCGCTCCGACGCCCTGTTGCCGCCTCCGCCGCCGCCCGCCCCGGACAAATCCTTTAAGGCCAAGTTTCCCAACGCCTCGATGCCCAGAAACGCCAAGTCCCGCCCCGGCAAAACCTTTACGCCCAAAGGCTATCTGCCCCAGGGAAGTTAAAAGCCCCCAATCGCCGGCCCCATAAGGCTCTCTTAAAACCCCCAGGGTCCCCAACGGGATCCTGGGGGTTTTTTTTGGCCCGGGACAAGGCGGGGGTTTTTAAGTTGGCGGCCCTTATTGGGCCGGGGGCCTTAATAAGCCTGGCCCCGATTGGCCGTCGTTGAAGATGGCGGAAAAAACGGCGCCCCTTCGTTTAAGGAGATTTACTTTCGCGATACTTTTCCGACCATTAACGTGCCTCGCGTTTACGGACGATTGATTATCGATCTTTATTCGCTTTAATATTTTCGGCAAAGAGGATAAAAATTTGTTGAAAGATCGAAATAAGTATAGTAATGTAAGATTCGCGATAGGCAAAATTCATGGCAAAAAAATAAACACAATAATTTTAATATGTTAACGAACGTGACAACGCCAAACCAAATAAGGCATATTGACGAAAAATCAC
>JAITLH010000238.1 GCA_031277995.1 Deltaproteobacteria bacterium | reverse complement strand
GCTTCGCCGACCCAAAGCTTTGGCTTGGCCCAAAGCTCGCGACAGGGGGCCCCCTATTCCTCCGAGGGGGGTAAAGCCTCTAGCTTGATCTTTTTCCTGTAGCGGGGGCCGCGGCGTTTACGGGGTTTGGTCCGTTTGGGTTTTTTGGGCTTGGTCTCATCGATGGGCTTGCGGCGAGTGCGTTTGCCGCCCCGGCTAACCCTCCAGATCTTCTCGTTAATCATCCAGCGCCTAAGGGTTTCCGCCGAGAAAACATAGCCATGGGCTTCCAAAAGAACCTTGGAGATGGCCGTGGGCCCAAGATCCATGTAATTTTCCGAGATGAGTTTTAAGACTTCCGCGCGGAGGTTATCGTCAAGGCGATGGTTTGAGGGGTTGCCTCGGCCCTTATGGATTAAGGCTTCGGGGCCGTCGGCTTTGTAGATGGAGATTAGCCTATGGATCTGGCGGACGGTGCGGTTGAGGGTTTCGGCGGCCTCTTTTTGGGTGATGGTCTTCTTGGCGGCGGCCGCGATGGTTCTTATCCTGAGCTTGTCCTGGGGCCGCAAGGGTTTACGGCGGGGCTTTTTTTCCGGCTCCGGGGGTTGGTTGGCCTGGGTTGTGTTTTCCTGGCTTTCCGCCTCGGGGCTTTGGTCGATCTTAGTTGGGGTTTCTTGGATTGGGGTTTCCAAGTTCACCGGCATTGGGGTTTCCGCCTTGGCCGGTTTTGGGTTTTCCGCCTTGGCCGGTTTTGGGGTTTCCGGCTTTACCGGTTTCTGGCTAAGGGCGGCCTTGGCCGGTTTTGGGCTTAAGGCGGCCGGGCTTTTGGTTTCGGCCTTGGCCGGTTTTGGGGTTTCCGTCTTTACCGGTTTCGGGCTTGGGCCCGCCTGGCTTTTGGTTTCCACCTTGGCCGGTTTCGGGGTTTTGCCGGTCTGACTTTTGGTTTCCATAATGGCAACTTCCTGAGTCTAAAGAACGATTTTTAGGGACGAAAAAGCTGGGAAGGCATTCCAAGACATTTCCGTCAAGTTTTTGTACGGATGTTGATATTTCAATCGCGGCTAAAGTTGGCAATATGACATTTTTATTGCTGGAATTTAGACAACAGAAATGTCATATTGCCATCTTAAATATGTAAATTTAAAAAAATTTATAATTTTAAAAGCTAATATAAAGCCAATTTATGTCAAACGGTTTAAGGGCGATGATTTTAGATAGTTATGTTATCGACGTTTAAAGCGGATGGGGGGTAAAAAAATTTTTTTTGGGCCGGGGGAGAGCCGGGCCCATGGCGCCAAAAAAAGCGATTTTGGCCTATGGGCAGACCAAGGGCGCCCTGGAAAAAATTTTCTTTAGGCCCGGGGGGGCGGGCCAACGGCGCCGGGAAAAATCGGTTTAGGCCTGGTGGGGATGGCCTTTGGCGCCTGGAAAGGATTAACTTTTGGCCGGGGAGGCGTTAAAAGGGGCCGGCGGGGACTGGCCCCGACATTATTATACACCAAAACGAATCAAAATGTTTTTGGATAAGTCAAAAGGAGGGATAGGCCGCAAATGGTCGCGACCAAAACGGCGGCCGCGACCCTGGCCGCGCAAATGCCCTTGTAGTGTTTATGCTCTTTGGTGAGCTTAACCGGGTCCTCGGCCCGCTGGGCCACCAGGGCGCCGGAGATGAGAAGTATGGCCCCAAAAATAAGGCCCCCGGTCACCGGTTCGTTTAAAAACAAGACCCCGCAGACGGCCCCCAATACCGGTTGGAACTGGAGGGTGATGGCAGTGGTCGTGGTCGGGGTATTTATTTGGGCCATGGCTTGGCAGACGTAGGCCAAGCTGACCGAAAAGACGCCCCAGACCAATTCCGGCAAGGTTGACCAAAACTCTTCCCAAGTGCACATGGTCCCGGTCGCGTTGGCCATGAATAAGCACAACAAGAAACAGACCCCGGCCTGGGAGGCCACGAGCCGCCAGGTATTGACCCTAACGGCGAAGTAACCCATGAAAAGCATATGGGTGGCCCAAACCAAATCCGCGACCAGGGTTAGGGCGTCGCCCCAATTAAAGCCGTTCTCCTCGCCTTGGTTACCGATAAACAATAGGCCCACCACGCAAATGGCGAGCCCGAACCAAACCTTGCCCCGGGGCAGTTGGCCCAAAACGAAAACGAAAATGGCCACCAAGGGAACGTAAAGGGAGGTTATGAAGCCGGACTTACTGGCCGTGGTGACCGATAAGCCAAACATCTGGAGGCCGGTCCCCAGGGCCAACAAAAAACCCAAGGTGAGCCCGGCTTTGAGCCATAAAAAACGCCCGACTTTTTGGTAAAAGTACTGGGCCGGGGCTTGGCGGTGCCCCCAGCGGATGGCCAAAGGCAGTAAGGCCAGGGCGCCAAAAAAATACCGAAAGGCTGAAAAAGGCCAGGGGTGCATCGATTGGAGGGCGTAGCGATTAATCGGCGACGAGACGCCCCAAATAAAAGTGGCCGTCAAAAGCAAAAGCAGGGCTTTTTTTTTGGTTGACATGTAACCGAATCCTTGGCCTTGGCAAAGCGAGAATCGAACTTGGCCAATGGCCCAGAGAAAATCCCATTAGATTTCACGTGAGATACCGCTAAATTACAGTCTAAACGCTCAAATCATAGTTACCGTCTGATTAATCAAATTAACCGTCATTATTTTAACTGTTAATTATTAGCCTAATAACAATCTAACAAACAATAAAAATTATTATTAATTTTTCTTAATAACCATAAGGCGTCTAAGATTTAGCCAGGACAATTTCACGCCGCCCGGGCGCCCCTGGGGGGGAGCCGGGCCGAGAGAGTATATAATACCTTTTGGGCCCACAGGTCAACACCTAAATGAAAAAAATCCCGCGGCTAAATTACGGGTCTTTATTGGCTTTTGTCCATTCGTATTAACTTACCCTCCCCAAAAACAAACGCCAAAGTTAAATTTTACTGACCTAAAAATTTTTTTACAATCATTTAACAAATTACGGCCGGGCCAAACCCGGCCTTTGACCAACCTTAAGATAACCTTTTGGCCAAATTGAACCTAACCATAGAAAAATTAAAAGGCTCTGATCGTGGTTTCGTGATCAGAGCCAAGTTAAATTTTTTCGGTAGCCAGGACTACCCTATGAATATGGAGAGATTCGCTTAACCCTAGGTAAAAAGG
>JAITLH010000087.1 GCA_031277995.1 Deltaproteobacteria bacterium | reverse complement strand
AGCCCCCCCAGGAGCAGTAAGCCCCCCGGGGCCAGCCAGTTGACGGCTTGGAACAAAAACTGGTCAGGCCTGGGGAGATGATCCAGGGTCTGATTCATGATAACGCAGGCCAAGGGGTTTTTCGGGGGGCTAAGGGACTCGGCCCAGTCTTGGATAACCTCGTGGCCCCGGGCCGCGGCGGCCCTGGCGGCCAAGATGTTTGGTTCAACGGCCAGCTTGGTCCGTTCGTCGTCGATTAAGGAGAGCATCAAGCCGGTGCCCGCTCCCACGTCCATGATGGCGCCTTTATCCGGGAGCAGGGCGGTAATGGTTTTGGCGTATTGGGTGTATTCCTCGAGGTGGCTCTCCGAGCGCTCCAGGGGGTTAATGATTCTTTTTTCGGGATCTATGCCAATTAACCAGCGGTCGGGGCTGGCGAAAAAACGCTGGGAGGCCTCGGGGCCGGGGTGGGGATTGATTTGCCAACTGCCGCAGGCTTGGCAGGTGTGTAAATGGAAAGGCCCGCTACCAAAATCCGGGACCGGAGTCGGGGTCATAAACGAAAGGGTGGGCACCAAGGGGCCTTCGCCGCACCATCGACATGTGGGACTTAATCGCATGACCAAAGGGCCGCCCAGTGATGGTTAACCATCCTGTCAGTTTCAAGGGTGTGAAGCAATTTGAAGCCGGCGTCCTTAGCGAGTTTTGAGACCAGGGCCGGGTCAACGAAGGCGGCGTAACTTTGGTGATCGGGCCCGGGAAAATGTTGGCTTATGATGAGATGCCCCGGGGTTTTTAGCTTAAACCTTAAGCCCGGAAACAAGCCCTCGAGGTTTTCGACCAGACCCCAAAGCGTTTGGGCCAAAAAAACCAAATCAAAGGTCCCGTCCGGCCAAGGGCAATTGGCCTTGCCGATTTGCCTTAGATCAAAGGGCGCCGCGGTGACCTTGACGCCAAGATCCTCCGGGCCTCCGTTACCCAAAGGCTTAGGGCCAAGGGCCTTTTCTATTCTCTTTTTGGCCAGCCCCAAGGCCGTTTCCGAAATGTCCGACAAAATAACGTCCGATCCCGGCCTGGTCTTACCCAATAACCGTATGAGTTCCAAAGAAAGAAGGCCCGCCCCGGCCCCGGCGTCCAAGACCCTAAGGGGCGCGAGCGGCAAGGAGTCAACCAGTAACAAGGCCGCCTTCATGTCCAGCCTCAGGCCCAGCTCCTCGATGCGCCATGGGTCCGGACAAAAGCGATACATGCTTTCGTAGTCGCCCACGTGTTTTCCGTCAACGATGAAATATTTGTGATAGTCGTTTTCCGCGGGCACGTTTGTTTCCAAAAAAAGCCATTAGCCGGTTAACTCGCGGTTTTTAGCCCCCTTTTCCCAAAGCCCAAAGCGCTCGAAAGGGCCCAAGGCGACTAACCAACCGCGAGGAGACATTTAAAATCACTAGTTATTATAGCTTTTATTTAACTCAAAAAAAAGCTTCCCGCTCTCCCATTCGCCCCCCGCTTAAAAACCCAATAACCCAGACCCGGGCTTAGGGAAATTTGCCCACCCCGCCCCCAGGGGTTCGGCTTGGCGCCCTATCCGCTTCGGGGAGGAACGGGCCAGGCTCCCCAAAAAACGAAGCCGTTTTCTCGGCCCCTGGAATCCCTGGCCGGGTTAAACTAGCCCAAAGCCCTTTTGGCTGATCGGGTTTGGCCAAGCGCTCGGGAGGGCTTTAAGACCCCCGGCCCCGCCGCCCCAAAGCGGGGCGAAAACCGCGCCCAGGCCAGCCCAGCTTGTTTGGCCCATGGCAAAACGGTTTAAAAGGGCCTTATCGGCGCTTGGTTACGGGCTAAAGGAAACGGCCAAGCCAAAAGTACCGGGCCAAAAGGCCAAGCCAAAAGCCTCGGGCCAAACGGCCAAGCCAAAAGTACCGGGCCAAAAGGCCAAGCCAACAGTCTCGGGCCAAGTAAGCCCGGTTTCGTTTGGGGTAAGGCCGACTTTAATGGCGAAGGGCTCCATATCCTTTCGAAATCGCTTTCAATTCTCGGTGACGAGGGAATCGATCAAGGCCTGGGACGAAGTGTTTGGCAAAGTAATTCCGGCTTTTGAAAAAATTTCCCTCTGGAGACGCCGGAACCTTTTAAGGTGCTCGGACAAAGCTCCATTTACCATTTGAATCTCGTTCCAAACCTTGATTAATCTCTCGGGGTCTTCTAGGTTATTGAGTTTGGCCCAGGGAGGTACCCCATGCGAGTCCGGCGAAAGCTTTTCGCCCGATTCAACCATTCTTTCAAAGGCCAGAATCGACTCTTCGCTGGCGTCGAAGTATTTTAAGGTCACCAGATTGGCGAAATCCTCGGTAATTTCTTTGTGAAAAATCAAGGCTTTCTGAAGGTCGTCCAGTTTTGACCGATCCTCGGGCTCGGCTTTCTCAGAGGCTTCTTTAACAAGACTTATGGAAGCGTAAAGTGGTTCATTAAAATTGAAAATGAATTCAAGAACTTCGGTGGCCATTTGTTTCTGGTCCACAAAGCGTTTGGACGATGGGCCATGGCCCTTAGTTTCGTCGTTATTGTCCACGGTTACCCTCACCCTCGATTATGAAAGCATGAATCGTCCAAACATGGCTTGGATTCGACTTAGCTTAGCTTCAATCATGGTCAGCGTCGGTTGGTGGATTGCCCAAACTTTGGGTAACGTCCCCCGGGTTATTTAGGTTCATGGGAAGAGCCCGGTCCGGTTTCCCCCTAAGCGGTCAGACGGCCTTGGGGCGCCAAGGCGTTTTCGTCCGGACTTGGTTTTTCGTTAAGCCTTTGAGTGGTTAGGCGTTAAACTTTTGGGCGGGTCGAAAGGGACCCCAAAAATTGGAAAAAAGTTTAAGGGAGCGGGTATCAATATACCGGAAAAAAGCCGGATCAATGCGGGCAAGTAAACGAACGGTCATTTATTAACTTCACGGCTCCGGCCCGAACCCATGCTTCCACGGGGGTAGAGGACAGATATTCATCAAAACTATTCACGGGCGCGCATTTGTTTGAATCGAATCTAACTTTATATTCACCGCTTCTTTCGGCGATTATTTTTCCGGGACAACTGCCTATGTTGCTGCAAACGGAGACTCGATCTCCCACCAACACCCCCGGGGTATTGGGGTTGACCATTTCTTTAAAACCTCTCGCGACACCTTTTATGTACCAACCTAGAACAGAGGTAATAAAGTCGGCGCTCGATAGTTCGTTTTGTTGATTTTGTTGTCTTTTTCTTTCCGCTTCCAAATTTTGCTGTCTTTTGTTTTCCGCTGCCAAGATTTCTTTCTTTCTCTTTTCCTCCTCTGCCTCTCTTTGTCTCTTTCTCCTTTCCTCGGCGGCCTCTTTTTGTCTTTTTAACCTGGCCTCCTTCAACTCTTTATGTCTTTTAATCCTGGCCTCCTCCGCCTCTTTTTCTCTTTTAATCCTGGCCTCCTCTTCTTGTTTTTGTTTAATTTCTTGGGCCAATACCATATCGTGCCTTAATCGCGACATCACTAAGTCATATTCTTTACCCAGCGGCCAAATAACTTTTCTGGTCCCATCCTTGGCCAGAGCCATGCCATTTTGATCATATTCAACTGAGAAAATGACTTTAGTTCGACCTTCAGCTATATCGATTATAAATATTTCATTTGTTTGTGTTGTTAATGTAATTATATGGGGAGAATTAAGTTTAATACTTTTTATATATAAACTAGTATTAGTAAAATACATTTCTTTTCCATCTTTAAGAAAACCAAATTTGCCATTTTTTGCTATTACCCAGATAGATTCATTTATTTGTTCAACTGAATCAAATTCTACGGGTACTATCAAATCATTATTTAAATTCAAAACCCCAATTTTGTCCTTAGACCTTACGTATATATAATCTTTGTTTCCGGGAAATTGTTCAATTTGGTCATATTTTGGTTCTATTACCCAGTTTTCTTTGGCGTTAACTAATCCAAATTTACCACTAAATTTTACTTTATAAAGAATATCATGATAATTATTAGATTTAAATTCAGTGATAGGTTCCATATCATAAATAAATTTAAGTATCGCATCGCCTTTTGAGTCTGCGTATCCAGCTTTTTCTATTGTATTTGCATATAAAGTATGATTATCATTTATAGCTACCTTATAGGGATCCAATGGATTTCCTTTAATATCATAATAATCACAAAGTAATTGAGTGTAGGTACAAGATCGAAAAATACCATTATTATCTATTAGTGATAAATTATCCTTATCATTTATTATCCATCCATCTCTAGTACTAAAAAGCCTATCTTTAGTATTCATAACTCCTTCTTTTAAAATAAAATATTGAATTTTATCATTGGAAATATCATGTAAAAAAATAATATTGGAAATTTTAACATTAATAGGTCCTAAAATCAGACGACCTGATAAATCAACAACTCCTACTGTATCATCTTTTTGAACAAATCGGAAATACGAATTATTTGTAGTACTACCAATATATACTAAGAATTGATATTTTGGATATATTGACCATTTTTCGTTATGGTCTATGACTCCCATCATATTTGTCGCGGGATCCGCGGCGAGTATCGCGTTGGCGGCTTCGACTATTTCCAAGACTTCATACGATGGCTTAATAACCCATTGGCTCTTGGTGTTTAGCACTCCCCTTCTTTGATTGTATGTTAGAATTGAATCTTTAACCTCTAGGACACTCGCCGCGATAACTAATTGATTGTTAAAATAACTAAATTTACCAAGATTAGCATGTGGTTTAATAATAAAATTTCCATTACCATCAATAATAGCTTCAAAATTCATATTTTTATTAGTATCCATACCTGAAATTTTACCCCATTTGAACTTAACTCTTATATAATCCATATTGTTAAGTAATGGATACTCGTCATTCGCCACCATATATCCCGAAGTTATAAAATTAGCCGTTTTAAAGTTTTGCGAAGTCTCTTGAGCGGCTAATATATGGATATCAACTATTATCAACTTTATTAATACTATTAATACAGTTAAAACGGGAGAAATATTATTAGTTAGCATAATTTTCTCTCCTTAAAATAAATTATCTAATTTATATTTTAAAAAAATAAAATAGTCAATAAAACTAGAGATCTTGGCTTACTTTACCGTAAGCGCTTAGTTAACCCGGAGCCAAAAAAGTTGCCAATGGTTTTACCCACCTAGCCAAAACTCGCCGCGGCCCTGAAACTTGGCCATTTTCGAAATCCCCCGGTGAAATCTCCCGGGGTGCCTGGCCGCCAGGCTCTATTGGTCCCATGGTAAAATCGTTCCCTTTGGCCCGGCCTAGCCGCGACGACTATCCCGCCGTTTCCAACAAAGGGCGCGAACCGCGTTTACGAACTAAAGGGTTAAGCCAAGGCCCCAAGTCGCCAAGGCCCCAAGTCGCCAAGGCGCCGCTGGTCGCCGTTTTATCCGTGGGGACTTTTAGTTTTTCATATCGTATTCGACTAAGTAGTCCGGGGGTTCTTCCCTTTCCAAGGCTAACGCGGCTTGCGGGATTTCGTCGCAGGGGTTTATCCCGGCTTTCCGACATTCCTCCTGGTGTAGGCGCCTGGCCCAACGCAAGGTCTCGAGCGTCAGGTTTTGGGTCTGTTTGCATTGATTCCAAACGTCGTCCATCGCCTCGGAATTGTCTAAGTTCTTGAGACGGGCCCATTTAGGCACCCCGGTATTAAATTTGTCTTCTTTGATCTTCCTAAGGCCGTCGAAAACCTCTTCCTCAATCGGTTCCGCTTCGGTGTCGAGGTAGTTATCCCTAAGTTCTTCGGCTCGGGCCATGACCGTATCGAAAGTTTGGCCCAACTTTTCGGTAAGTTCTTGGAGTTCTTCTTGTTTCTCTGGACTTACTATTTTCGAAATCGCCTGTACCAAGTTTAGGCTACCCATCAATGGGCCCTTCCAATTGAACATGAAAGACAGGATATCGGACCGCATCATTTGAAGTTCATACCCGCTAAACTCTTTGGCCGGGGCTGGGTTCAAATCTTGGGTCTTTGACGGTTTCTTGGCCTTAAATCTGGTTTTGTGGTGTCTGCCCAAAATACCCTCCTAATGGTTAATGGCAAATAGAGACGATGGCCTTATCGGCTCATCGGCCATGGTTTTGGGGTGACCGGGACCCTGGCGCCTGGCCACGCGGGCCCCGCCCACCGTTTTATCCGCGGCGACTTCTATTGATCGTCCTGGGTATCGGTTTTGGACGAGGGCGAAGTGTCAGCGGGATCCATAAAAAGCCGTAAAAGGCCTGCTTTGGAAGCTCCGGCCATACGGAGCCTCGCGGCAAAAGAAGACGCTTCATTGGCCATTCGCATAACGCAATGGAATTTAGGCCAAAGTTTTATCAGCGTTTTGTCGTTTTCCGGGTTCTTGAAACGGACCAATAAAGGATCTCTGCCGATCCATGAAGAATAGTTGCCCACCATTACGTCGTCAAAGGAAATCGAATATATGTCGTATTCGTTCAAATCCGGCGGGTAAAAGCCGGCAAAGAAATGGTTAGACAGCTGTTGGAAAAAAGATTTCGCGACGTGGCGATGGAACAGTAAGTCCTCAATAAGAGCCTCGATTTTCTCGCGTTTCTTAGGACCGACCATTTTCATGGTTATCGACAAATTCTTAAAGCACTTGGCCATTGGGTCAGACCCGTGAAAAAAGCAGTCTACCATTGTTCGCCTCATAAACTCGATGTCCGAAGGGGTAGGGGGCGGCGTCTGGTCAAAATCTTGGAATGAAGGCATGGTCTTTGGCTCAGCCTGGGTTTGGCGGTTTTTTTCAATATTAACCAATCTGGTTGGTCGCGAAGCCAAAATCAAATACTCCCGGGACTATTTGGCCCAGGCCCGTTTGGCCCACTACCTTTGGCCCGATTGCCTTGGCCCACTACCGTTGGCCCAGACCCGGCGACCGCCCGCGTGAAGGGCCTTGGGATTGGGCGCCTGGCCCGTAGCCCTTGACCCCTGGTTAAAGGCGACGCTTCCGAAGTTGATCGGGGGTCCTGGCCACTTTAACGGCCGGAAGAAAACGGGGGTCTAAAAGGGCCTAGGAGGCCCTGGGAGCGCTTTGACCCATTGACCCGCTACCACCCTACCAGCCCCCTCGTCCAAAGGCCGCCACGGCCTGATTTTGGCCGTTTGCGGGCCTGTTTGGTGAGGGGGTGAGGTTTTGGGTTTTTGATTTACCGATACGGCGAGCCATTCCAACCCCACCCAGGGTTTTTCAGGGCGATCGGAATCTTACTTTTGACTTCCGCTCGCGGGAAAAAGTGGCAAGCCTTGAAGTAAAAACGAGTTTTTTAGCCCAAACCGTAAAGGTCAGCTTCTTACATGGCCTACTTGCTTGGCCAAATTCCCTAGCCAAATTCCCAAGCTTGGTTCTTTGGCTTGGTTCTTTGGCTTGGTCCGGAAACGGCCATTATCGGCCCAACGCCCATTTTTGGCCCATGGGAGCCATGGCCAACGGCCCAGGCGGCCCTTTGAAGGGCGACTACCCTCGCCTACCCTCGACTACCGGATGGGCCAACGCGGGGCCAATGGGGACCAAGGTTATTCGCGGT
>JAITLH010000269.1 GCA_031277995.1 Deltaproteobacteria bacterium | reverse complement strand
CCTCGGTTTTTTCGACCTTGCCCAAGCTCATGGAGAGGGCCGGAAACTCGGACAAGGGCTCGATTACCGCTTTGTATACGGTTTTGGTCGAGGGCGATGACATGACCGAACCCATCGCCGACGAAACCCGGTCCATATTGGACGGCCACATCGTTTTGTCCCGAAAACTGGCCTCGGCCAACCATTACCCGGCCATTGACGTTTTGGCCAGCGTCAGTAGGGTCATGGGGGCCATCACCACCTCCAAGCACCGGGAACTTGCCCAAAAAATGCGCCGGATCTTGGCCAAGTATTCCGAGATCGAGCTTTTGGTGCAAATCGGCGAGTACCGCAAGGGCGCCGACGCCGACGGCGATTTGGCCTTGGCCAAAATAGGCCCGGTGAATGAATTTTTGCGGCAGGGCCTCGAGGAAAGAAGCACTTTCGAAGAGACCCTGGCCAAGATGGAAAAGGTCCTGGCGTGAGCGTTTACCCCCGCCTGGCCCAGCCCCCGGCCCAGCCCCTGGCCCGGCCAATCGCCTTTGGGAAAAAGGCCCTTTTGTGAGCGCCTATCCCCTGGCCGCCCTGATTGCCATTAGGGAACTAAGGGAGGAGGGGGCCAAAAAAGCCCTCATGGCCGCCGAAGAGCGCCTAAAAGAGGCTTTGGCCCAGGAAGAAAGGGCTAAAAACGCCCTGGAAAAGTGGCGCGAGTACGTAATCGCCGAAACGGAGCGCCGCTGGGGGACCTTGCTGGGCACCCAAACCGACACCAAGGGGCTTACCGGTTTTAGGGAAGGGCTAACCGAGTTGGGACTTAGGGAAGCCGATTTTGAGGCCAAGGTCCTGGAGGCCCAAAAAGTTACCCAGGAAAAAAGGGACGAGGTCCTAAAGGCCCGGGAGGAACTGGCGGCCCGGCGAAGGGCCAAAGAAAAACTGGAAAGTCACCGGGAAGCTTGGAAGGTCGAGGAAGCCAAGGAAACCGAACGCCTGGAAGGCTTGGAACTTGAGGAATTCGCCAGACCCGTCCTGGCCGACGAATGACTTGTGGCCAAAGGACAGGGCCAAAGGCCCTGGTTTCTGGCCAAAAGCGCGGGAAAAAGGCCGCTTGGGGAAAGGAGTCCTTAAATGAGTGGCATCACGATTAACGACCCCTCGGCCGCCCTGGTTAGGGATAGCCAACAAAGCGTAGGGGCCGAGAAGGCGGCCAACCAGGGCGCTTTGGCCGGGCTTAAGGTGACGGTGGCCGATAATCCCGCCTCGCGATTGGCCGACGCGGCCGAGGAGCTAACGTTTTCGGTCGACAATACCGATGAGCTCGAACTTAAGGAACGAAAGGAAAAATCGACGGCCGACGGGAGCCTAATCGAACGGGTCAAGCTTTACCAGGAGCTTATTTTCAATAATGAGCAAAAAGATCAAGTCGGGGCCTTGGCCAAAAGGCTTAAGGCGGCCAAAGACGGCCAGGACGCCTTGGATAAGGCCAAGGAGTTTTTTCCCGATCCGGCCGACGCCTGGGCCGTTTTGACCGAATTGGCAGAGGAGGGGGGCGAGGGCGCCGAGGCGATTAGGGCGGCCCTGGATATCCTCACGGCCGAGTCGGGCCGGGAAATATCGGCAACCATGGTCTCGGTTTTGGTGGGCTCGGATTTCCCCGATCTTGGCGATTTGGGCGGCCTAAAGCACGAATACGCCCATTCGACCATAGATTTTCCCGACGCCGTGGACATGCTGGCCCATATCGTGGAAAAATTCGGGGCCGACGGCTTTGAGCGGGGCGTCGAGTTTTTAAACAAAGCCCTGGCCGCCGACTTGGCCTTGGAGACCCCCAGCCGCGAAAAAAGCAGTTTGGAAACGGTTTCCTCGCAACTGGGCTTGGTTAGGATCCTAAACGGGGCCAGGTCTTTGGGCCAAAAGCTCTTCGATCGCTGGATAAACGTCCACGGCCAGAGCGATTCCAAACTGACCGGCATGGATTTTTTAAACTTCGTGATCGAGGGGAAAAAACAAAACTATCCCGCAAGCTCCGTGGCCGATCCCTTGGTGGCCAAGGCCAAGCCCCCGGACGTGGAACTCGAGGTCCTTTTTCGCCAAGATCTCTTAAATACCCTAAAAAGCCTTTCCTACCAGACCTTCGAGGATGGGGAAAAGCGCTCCCGTTTCATAAACGCCGTTCAGGACGGGCTGGATTTGGCCGTGGCCCGCGAAGACGAATGGCTGGCTAGCCTGGAGGAATGACTTGACTGGTCTGGACACCGTTTTTGAGGAACTGGGCCAACGCCTGGGCCTAAGGGAAGTAAGGTTTGGTAAGGACGAACCCTTTACCCTTATTATCGACGGCGCGGGCACGGTAACTTTCGAAATGTCCGGGGATTTGGGCGATCTGTTAATCTCCCTGGCTTGGCCCTTACCCGCTTACGACAAAGAGACTTTGCCCCGGGCCCTCGCGGCCTGCTCGTTGGAAAATTCCCTGGACTTTCCCCTCCAGGCCGGCCTTTTTAATGACGAATTGCTGCTCATGGTCAGGAGAAATCCGGCCCAGCTAAGCGCCCCGGATCTTGAGGCCCTGGTCCTAAAGCTCGTGAAAATACGGGACCAACTCTCCCGGACTTAAAAATTCAATCAATCATTTACCCCAATGGTTTACCGCCAAACCTTTGGGGCCAAGCGATCGCGCTTATTTTTTTCTTTTTTATCAGCAAACCAGACTTAGGATAGTCGCCATGGCCATTGACATACTTAATCCCAACGTGGGCCTCCAGGGCATACTCGAACCCACCGTCGAACAGTCGCGGTTACCCGAGGCCAAACCCTTTTCCAGTAACGTCGTGACCGAGACGGGCCTGGGGAAGCATTTCGATCTAAGCGGCTCGGCCCAGTTTATCGACCGGGCCCTGGTGCCCATGGGCGTTGACGAAGAACTATTAAGGCCCCAGGTTTTTAAGGCCAACCTGGCCAAGGCTTTCGAGGCCCTGAAATCTAGCCGCAAGCCGGAATTTAGGAAGTTCGCCCGGGAAGATTTGGCCCCCATCATGGAAGAGGACGAACTGTTTCAGCTTTATTCGAGTATGTTGATCGGCAACTAAATTCAAGGAAAAGGCTTTTTCGCCGGCCGGGCCCGGGGAAAAAAAGAGGGGTAAGATTTCATGCTTGACGACGAACAGTTCCAGACCCTATTGGTCCTGGGCTTTTTGTTTCGAAGGCTGGGCTTGGTCGATAAAGCCTGTCGGCTCTATCGGGTCCTTATCGCCATAAGGCCGGACGATCGGTCGGTTTTGACCCCGGCCGCGGCGGCGGCCTTGGAGGAGGGTCGGCCCGAGGACGCTTTGGAGTTTTTGGACCGCTTCGACGACGGCTGGCCAGGTGAGGCCGCGGCCGTGAACTATCTCATTAGGGCCAAGGCCCTGGCCGCTTTGGATAAAAATTTGGAGGCCTCGGCGGCCGTAAAAGAGTATCTAAAGAGAATCGAACCCCTGGACGGTGACCGATGAGCGGCATGTCCAAAGCGCGGGTGGCCGTAAAGGCCTTAACCAGCAATAACGATTTGACGTTGGTGGCCTTGATGGTGGCGGTCATCGCCATGATGATTCTGCCCCTCCCGACGTTTTTGGTCGATTTGTTGATTGGCACCAATTTGGCCCTAAGCTTTATGATGCTCATGATGACCATGTACGTCGCCTCGCCCTTGGAATTTTCCTCCTTTCCCACCATGCTCTTATTTACCACGCTTTTTAGGCTGGGCTTAAACATCACCACGACTAGGCTTATACTTTTGCAAGCCGACGCCGGGGAGATCATCTTCACCTTTGGGGAGTTTGCCGTCGGCGGCAATTTCATCGTCGGCGCCGTGGTTTTCATCATCATCACCATCGTCCAGTTTGTCGTCATCGCCAAGGGGGCCGAGCGGGTCTCCGAGGTGGGGGCCCGTTTTACCTTGGACGCCATGCCCGGAAAACAGATGAGCATCGACGCCGATCTTAGGGCCGGGGTCATCACCATGGCCGACGCCCAGGTCCGCCGCGACGTGGTTTCCCGGGAGAGCCAAATGTACGGCGCCATGGACGGGGCCATGAAATTCGTCAAAGGTGACAGCATCGCCGGCCTAATCGTGGCCGCGGTCAATATCGTGGCCGGGACCATCATCGGCGTTACCCAAAACGGCCTCACGGCCGGGGAGTCGTTGCAGCTTTATGGGATATTGACCATAGGCGACGGCTTGGTTTCCCAGATTCCCTCATTATTGGTGGCCATAAGCGCCGGGATTTTGGTCACCCGGGGCGGCGGCAAACCCAAGGCCACGGCCGTAGAGGCCCAAGAAGATGATCCCAGTAACGTTGGGGCCCAGATTGGCCAGCAGATCTTTGGCCAGCCCAAGGCCATCATCGTGGCCGGGGCCCTGGTCTTACTTTTCGCCTTGGTGCCCGGTTTTCCCAAGCCCCAGCTCCTAAGCTTGGCCGCCTTACTTTTGGCCGTGGGCCGGGGCCTAAAAACCATCGCCCAAGCGCCGGTGGAAAAGGAACGAAAGGCTTTGTCCCAAGCCGTTCAGGGTCCGGCCACCGCCAAAACGCCGCGTTCGGGCGGGGCCCCCAAGGATGAATTCGCCCCGGTGGTCCCGATTATTTTGGACCTATCGAAGGAATTGGGCGACGAGCTAGACTACGATAGCCTAAACGACGAACTCATCGGCCTTAGGCGGGCTTTGTACTTTGATCTGGGCGTCCCTTTCCCGGGCATAAACCTAAGGCCCGATCCGGCCCTGGAGGGCCTATCCTACGTCGTCGAGATTAACGAGATCCCCTTGTCCCGGGGCGCCTTGGAAAGGGGCATGGTCCTGGTTAGGGAGACCCCGGAAAACCTAAAACTCTTTAACGTCATGGCCAAGGTGGGCCCCGAGTTCATTCCCGGCTTCCCCTCGGTTTGGGTCAAAGGCTCTGACGTGCCGCTTCTGGCCCGGGCCAACATAAGGCATTTGGATCACTCCCGGATCGTTTCCTACCATCTCTCGATGGCCTTGTCGCGCCACGCTTCCTTTTTCGTGGGCCTCCAGGAGTCCAAGCGCCTTTTGGACAAAATGGAAGAGCGGGCCCCGGATTTGGTCAGGGAATTAACCCGGCTCTTGCCGGTCCAGCGCCTGGCCGAACTATTGCAAAGGCTTATCCAAGAGCGCGTCTCGATAAGGGATCTTAGGAGCATCATGGAGGCCCTAATCGAATGGACCCCAAAGGAAAAGGACGTCATCATGCTCGTCGAGCACGTCCGGGGGGCCCTAAAACGCCAGATAAGCTATTCCTACGCGGGCGGCCTAAACATGCTCCCGGCCATCGTCATGGATCCCCAAGCCGAGGAAGTCATAAGGAAGGCCATTCGCCAAACCTCGGCCGGTTCCTTTTTGGCCCTCTCCCAGGACAGCTCCAAGGGCTTTTTGGCCTCGGTCTCCGCGGCTTACCAAAAATACCAAGGCCGCGAGGTCAAACCCGTCCTTTTGGCTTCCCTCGATATCAGGCGTTACGTTCGCCGCCTCATCGAAAACGACTTCTACGATCTGCCGGTGGTCTCCTACCAGGAAATCACCCCCGAGATCACCGTCCAACCCTTAGAACGCGTGCGCTTCCAATAAAGAGCGCCCTCCCTTAGGGGCCATGGTGCCAACGCGCCCTGGTTTTTCAACCCCCCCCGGGCGGCCGACCGGGGCTTAACGTTTTTTCGTCATAGGTAACGACTATGGATCCCGACGCGATGGCCTTGGCCACCAAGGCGATGTATTTGGTTTTGATGTTATCCTTGCCGCCCATCCTGGTGGCCTCGATCGTGGGCCTGGGGCTTAGCCTTTTTCAGGCCATTACCCAGTTACAAGAACAGACCTTAAGCTTTGGCGTAAAACTCATCGCCGTTTCCATCGCCCTGGCCGTGGCCACGCCCTGGATCTCGGTGGAATTGATAAATTTCGCCGTTGACGTTTTTGACAATTTTTACTTACTTTAGTCGCCCTAAGGCAGGCCCAGGGCCTGCCAAGGGCCTGACCAAGGGCCTGACCATGGCCTGACCTGGACTGACTTGGTTTAGTTTTTGGCGATATTTCGTTTACCCTAGGCTGACTTATGGGCGCTACCCTGGAGACTTTTTTTACCCAAGACGGCTATACCAGGCTGACCTTGCTATTGCTTTTGGGATTGCCTAGGCTGACCGGGGCCTTGTCGGTAAACCCCATCTTTAGCGGCCAGATTTTTTCCGGGCAAACCAAGTTCGCCATCTGCACCGCCATCTTCATGATCCCGGCCCCCGCCTTGGCCCTGGAGCTACCCTCCATCATGGCCTTCCAGCTGGGCTGGCCTTACTACATGGCCATCATGATAAAGGAAACCGTGGTGGGCTTGGCCATCGGCTGGGTTTCGGGCATGGTTTTTTGGGCCGTCCAAAGCGCCGGGTTTTTGATGGATAACCAAAGGGGCTCCTCCATGGCCACCACCCAGGACCCCCTTTCCGGCGAGGAAACCTCGCCCTTGGGTTCGATGCTTTTTCAGGGCGTGGCCGTGGCCTTTTTTTTGGGCGGCGGGTTCGTGGCTTACCTTCGCCTGATCTGGGCCTCCTACGCGATCTGGCCCTTGACCGCCTTCGTTCCGGCCTTTGGCTACGGGGCCGGGCCGTTGTTTTTCGTTTCCCTGGTCGATTGGCTGATGCTTCAAACCCTTTTGTTGGCCGGGCCCGTCGTCGCCGCCTGCTTACTTACCGACGTTTCCCTGGGGCTGGTTAACCGCTTCGCTTCCCAGTTAAACGTCTACGTTTTGTCGATGCCCATCAAAAGCGGCCTGGCCATGTTCATCTTGGTTTCCTACTACGGGGCCTTGATCGCCCTTAGCCCGGAGCTTTTTGAGGACCTTTTTGAGCATCTCTACCAATTGACCGGGGCGCGCTAGGGCCCGGGCCCGCCCCGGGCCCGCCAAAGCTTAGCGCCGAGCTGGGCCCATTGGCGCGCCTTTGGCGCGACCAAAGTTCTGGAGAAGGGGTTTTGAGCGGAGAAAAAACCGAACAACCCACCGATAAGCGGCTAAGGGATTTGCGGGAAAAGGGCCAGGTGCCCAAAAGTTCCGAGGTCCCCTCGGCCGCCGTGGTCATGAGTTTGGCCCTGTATTTGATCTTTAGGGGTTCTTACATAGCCACCGCTCTCATGGATACCGCCCAAACGCTCTTTGCCATGGCCTGGAGGGATTTTGACGAGGTTTTTGGCCTGGCCGTTTTGGTGGCCTGTAACTGCCTTCTGGACGTCGTCGGGCCCTTGGTGCCCATCGTCATTTTGGCCTCGGCGGCCAGCAATTTGGCCCAGGTGGGCTTTCTTTTTTCCATAAAGGCGGCCGAACCCAAACTGGAAAACCTTTCCCCGGGTAAGTGGTTTAAGAAAACCTTTAGCAAAAACAATCTTTTTGAGTTACTTAAAAACTTAATTAAGGTCACGGTTTTAAGCGTCGTCGTCTATAAGCTTCTTTCGGGCAATTGGCGCGTTTTAACCCAGCTGCCTAAGTCCAACGCCCTGGGTTTATCGACTTTCATGGGCTCGACCGTCTTGGATCTGGTCTTGTGGACGGCCGGGGCCTTTTCTTTTTTGGCCGCCGTGGACTTCGTTTGGCAGCGCCTGAAATTTACCAAGGACAACATGATGAGCAAAGACGAAGTGAAACGCGAATACAAAGAAATGGAAGGCGATCCCTTAATAAAAAGCAAAAGGCGTCAGCTCCATAAGGAGATGGCCTCCCAGTCGGCCGTGGGCTCGGTCAAAAACGCCAAGGTCGTGGTCGCCAACCCCACCCATTACGCCGTGGCCTTGGATTTCGAGGAAGGCAAAACCCCCCTCCCCATCGTGTTGGCCAAAGGCGAGGGCGAATTGGCCCTGCGCATGATCGCCGAGGCCGAGCGCGAAGGCATCCCCGTTTTGAGGGAAGCGTCACTGGCCCGCGACCTATTTGAAAACTCCACCGAATACGCCTACATTCCCAAAAACCTCATCGGCCCCGTGGCCGAGGTCCTGCGCTGGCTTAAAGAACTAGAGGGGGTCAGGTGAAAAAACCCAGCCGCCCAAAATCACCGCCTAAGGCCCGGCCCCCGGGGCCTTTGGGACCAAAGGCCCCGGGGGTCCAAACCCTTGAGGACCGGGACCCTCAAGGGTTTGGCGAAAAAGAGGCCAGGCTCCTTAATAGCCTAATCGCCCTGTGCGACGATTTGGCCTGGTGCCGACCGGCCAGCGAGGAGGCCCTTTTCGATTTGACCAATCCCCAGGCCGCCTCGCCCAGACTGGCCAGGCTGGCCGAGGCCTTTGGCTTAATGCTGGTTAGGCTTGAGGCGCGCTCGGTCGAGTTGGAGGACCTGGTGGCCGATCTTAGGGAGCGTAACGCCGAGCTTGACCGGACCAGGCAGTTACTTACCAGCCGGAACTTGTTTTTGCAAGAAACCATGGCCGGGACTTGGCGGCAAGACCCCATCGTGGGCGAATGCGACGCCTTGGCCCAGGTGGTGGAAAGGGCCCTGGCCGTTTCCCGCTATCCCATAAACACCATGATCTTGGGGCCCACCGGGAGCGGGAAAGAAGCCTTGGCCAAGTTCATATTTTTTAATTCCCCCAGGAGAAGCGGAAATTTCGTGGCCGTTAACTGTTCGGCCATACCGGAGGCGCTTTTTGAGAGCGAGATGTTTGGCATAGAAAAGGGCGTGGCCACGGGCGTCGATAAAAGGCGCGGCCTAATCGAAACGGCCGACGGGGGGACCTTGTTTTTGGACGAAGTGGGGGACATGAGCTTAAGCTGTCAGGTAAAGCTTTTAAGGGTTTTGGAGGAACGGAGGGTCAGGCGCGTGGGCGCGAGGGAGGCCAAGGAGGTTAACCTCCACGTCATCTCGGCCACCAACGCCGATTTGGCCAAACGGGTCGAGGCCAAAAGTTTTAGGGAAGATCTTTGGTACCGGCTAAACGTGGTCGAGCTAAAGCTTCCGCCCCTAATCGAAAGGGGTCACGACGTCCTTTTACTGGCCAAGCATTTTTTAAAACTCCACGCGATTAAACTGGGCCGCTCGGAACTAAGCCTAAGCCCCCCGGTCCGGGCCGCCCTCATGGCCTATCCCTGGCCGGGAAACGTCAGGGAACTAGCTAACGAAATGGAACGGGCCACCGCCCTGGCTAAGGGCCCCGAGCTAACCCTAGCGGATCTCTCGGAAAAGTTTAGGGCCCCGGCCCAAACCCAGGGGCCGGCGGCCCAGGGCGCCCCGGGCGACAATGCCCCGGCCCAGGGCGGCAAACCGCTTCCCTTACGGACCCTTTCGGATTTGGCCGTCATAGAGGCCTTGGCCCGTAACGACGGCAACAAGACCAAGGCGGCCCTGGAGCTGGGCTTTTCCCGGGAGGGCTTAAGGAAACGCTTGGCCAAGATTGGGCCGGGCCTGGCTAGGGGCCTTAAGCCGGGAGGGTTAAACCATGAGGATTAGCTCAAAATTAAATCTCCTGGTGCTTTTGGCCGTGGTTTTGGCCTTGGGGCCCTTTGCCGTCTATTCGCTCAAAAGGTCCTCCGATGGCGCCTTAAACGAAGCCAAGTCCGAGTTTCGCTTAATCGGCAACATGGCTTTAAACGTCCTTCAGGAGGGCTATTTAAGTTACGTCTCCGAGCAGGTCCAGGCCGTGGGCGCCCATAAGGATAGGCTAAGAAACGCCAACGTCTTTACCCAAAAGCTCACGGTCGATATGGCCAAACTCCCGGCCGAGGCTTACGGCCAAATCTTGGCGGGCCAACTCTCCCAGTGGGAGAACCTAGGCATCACCATGATTAGGGTCGATAAAAACGGCCGCTTGGTCGGGAGCCAGACCAAGGAGTGGACGATCGAGGAGCTCTCTTTTTTAAACTGGCCCACGGTCAAAACCGGCCATACCCTGGTCGAAAAAACGCGCTCGGGTAACGTTCCGCCCGACGGGGAGGTCGTGGTCATCGAGGGCGCCGGGGCCCAAAACGGCCAGGACCGGGTGGATCTTTTGGCCCTGCTTAGGCCCGAACAAAACCTTGACACCTTCGTGGTGAGTTTTTCCAATCTCTCGGACGTTAGGCGCCAAAGCGACGTTTCCGCCTCTTCCATCGTCAGGCAATTGTCCGATCGCCTCTCCGAGGTGACCTTGCCCCCGGGCGCCTCGGCGGCTTTGATAAACCCCGGCCGCGAAATCCTTACTTCCATTGGCGAGGTGCCGGATCTTACGCCCTTAACCGACGCCGCTTTGGGGCGCTCCGCCCGGGAAGGCCCCCTGGAGTTTTCCATCGATTACCCACAGGGAACCATCCTGGTTCGCCTGGAACACTTTAGGCCCCTGGATTGGTATTTCGCTCTTTTCGTGCCCCAGTCGATCGTGACCAATCCCGTGAAACGCCTGGCCACCAGGCTGGCCTTTTTCGCCCTTTTGGGGGCGGCCGCGGCCTATTTACTCTCGGCCGGCTTTGGCCGCAAGCTATCCGGACCCATCGCCGCCCTGGCCAAAAGGGCCCAGGAGGCGGCCGGTTTGGATTTTTCTTCCCCCGAGGCCGAGGCCTTTTTTTCGCCTAAGGGCGCCCCGGGCGCCATGGGTGGAAAGCCCCCCGGGCTGGGCCAAAAGCGCCCCACCGAGGAGATTGGCATCCTGTCCGATTCCATCGATTCGATGGGCCAAACCATCGTTAGTAACGTCAAGGATCTGATTTCGGTCAATAAAGAAAGCGTTGGCCTTGGGGCCTTGGACGCCCCGGCCCCGGAGCGGCCCAGCGAAGAGATTGGCTTACTGTCCCATTCCTTCGATTTGATGGGGCGCACCATCGTCAAAAACGTCAAGGATTTGCTTTTGGCCAATAAGGCCCGCGAAAGGCTCGACGGCGAACTGGCCGCGGCCAGAAGCATCCAGATGGGCATCTTGCCCGCCCCCGGGGAAAAAAGCCCCATCGAGGCGCTTGACCTGGCCTTCGTCCTGGAGCCGGCCAAGGAAGTCGGGGGCGATCTCTTCGACTGTTTCACGGCCGCGGATGGCCGCTCGGCCTTAATCATCGGGGACGTTTCCGGGAAAGGCGTTCCGGCGGCGCTTTTTATGAGCATGACCGTCACCCTCATCCGCGACGCCCTTTTGGAAGGGCGCCTGACGGCCGGCCAGGCCATGACCCGGGTCAATAAACACCTGACCACCCATAACCCCAGTTCCATGTTCGTGACCCTTTTCGTTGGCCTTTGGGACCCCTTGACCGGGGAGCTCGAATACGCCAACGGCGGCCATTGCCAGCCGCTTATCGTGGGCCCCAAGGGCCTAAGGCTCCTAACCGCCCTAAGCGGCCCCATCGTTGGGGTCATGGACGAGCTGGAGTACGAAACTTTCAAAGACGCCCTGGATCCCTTGGAAACCACGCTCCTTTATACCGACGGGGTGACCGAGGCCCAGGACCTGGGGGGCTTTTTCTTTGGCCAGGAGCGTTTAAACAAGGTCGCCTTGGAAGCGGCCCTGGAGGGCCCAAAAGCCCTAAACGACAAGGTCATTTCCGAGATTAAGTCCTTTAGGGGCGAGGCGGCGCCCTATGACGACGTCTGCCTTTTGGCCTTTCGGGCGGCCCAATCGCCCCCCGGTTGACGCCTGGCCGCCCACTTTGTTGGCGCTTGGTGGTCACCCCCCACCCCAAAACGGCCCTAAAATGGCCGTTTTGGGCCATGGGCACGATAATTGCTTTAATCCCCTTAAGGGCCCGCCTTAAGGGCCGCGAAAAAAGGCCCCGCCAAGGGGCCTTGAAAATGGCCCCCAAAGGGTCGGAGATGGTAGGTTATTTGTCAACAATCGTCATGATAGCGTCTTAGTTACCATTGCCATTAGAAATTATTTTTTTCTAGTGGATATGTATGTTATAGTATCCCTGATTGTTCATTTCGTTTCAAACATGGCCGGTTTGGTAGAAGCGAGGGCCGTCGGTTTTTTTTCTTGGCGGTAAACCAAGGGCCCTTCGAAACGTTTTAGGCCCGAGCAAACCCTTCTTTAACCCACGCGCCTTGGCTTTTAGCCGGGCCCCAGACGAAAAAGGCGAAAAAAAATGCCCATGTCCCCGGAAGATTTGGAAGCCCAACAAAGCATGATTGATCAGCTTAAGCTTGAGCTCGATCGGCTCAACGACCTTTTTGACAAGAATTTAAAGGCTTTGGGGGTAACCGAGGCCGATCTTGGCACGCTAGATCCAGAAAAACAATCCCCCGAGGTCAAGAAACTTTTGGCGGAAGCCCAACTGGCGGCCAAGCGGGCCGGCGAAGACCGGGTCGCGCTCGCCAAAAACCAAGCCGGCCCGCCCAAGGTTGCCCCCAGCGCCCGCCGCGGCGGCATCAAAGCTTAGCCCTGGCCCCCCAGGGCGCCCAGGCCAAGCCAACTTTGGATAAAGCCAATCTTGGTTAAAGCCAACTTTGGCCCATTTGGGCCAAAGCTGGCGATGGCGTTTTTTTAAGGCCCCACCTAATCGAAGGGGACCCTCCCGGGCCATCCAAAACCCGGCCAAAACCCTGGGGCCCCGGGAACTTAGGCCTTGGCCTTTGGCGCCTTGGCCTAGCCACAATAAAAACTAACCACTTTCTGGGAATGGCCAGAGAAAAAATGGCCAGCGTTGGCTTGGGCCGCGGCCATTACCTAAAGGAGACCGCAAAATGGTTGAAAAGTACGATCCCTCATCCGCGCTGAAAAACTACGCGGAAATGTTCAATTCGCCGGATGACGATAAAAAGGCCAACGACATATTGGGAAACTCCGCTACCGGCACCGTTTTTCTAAATAACTTACCGGGCGCCGGCGCTAGCATCCATCTGCTCTTTGCCGCCCTGCAGCTGGAGCTGGCCAGGACCAACAAAGAAAAGGCCATGACTTACATGGAAGACATTAAGGCGGATCAGACCAAAACCAAACAAATAGCCGATTATATCAGCCAGGCCAGGGCCCTTAAGCTCGATGCCGAAGACGCGAAGGGCAAAAATTCCAACATGCCCGATGACATGAAGCAATTTTATGACAACAACGGCATCAAATATTATAAAACCAACGACACCGCCTTTACCGGGGATGAGTGGAAATACAACATCGAGTCGTTGGAAAAGTACATGGAAACCATGGGCACCGACACCCAACAGAAGATGGTCTACATCCAGGATTTCATGGGCCAATACAACTCCTATCTCACCGGGGCCAACTCGGTCATCCAGAAAAACTCCGAGACCCTGGCCGCCCTGACTAGGATTAGTTAAAGGTTCCGCCCAAGCCTAGCCGCTTTAGCCTGGCCGCTTTAGTTTGGCCGCCCAAGCCTAGCCGAACCTAGCTTGGCCGCCCTAGCCTAGCCGAACCTGGCTTGGCCGAACCAAAAGCCAGCCCCTGGCCCTTTGACGTTTTGTGTTTTTAATCATGGCCGGCCGGCGAAAAACCGGATGCCTTAGGGGCCCGCTTGGTTTTGGCCGCCCCTTAAGCTTTTTAGGGTAGCGAGGCCCGCGGCCATTTTTCGGAGGATATTTCGATGGATTCATTACCGCCGATAAAAGGCGGAGTCAGCCTTTCCGGCTTACCGGGCTCCCAATCTAGCCTCCAACTACTCTTCGCCTCCCTGCAGCTGGCGCTGGCCAAGACCAACAAAGAGAAGACCATGACTTACATGGATTCCATACAAGCCGAGCAGGTTAAAACCAAACAAGTAGCCTCCTTCATATCCGAGGCCAGGGATTGTCAGGTTCAGGCCAAAGAAACCAATCGGCAAAGCTCCCCGATGTCAGCGGAAATGAAGCAATTTTTTGACGACAACCAGCTTAGTCTTTCGAGCTCCCAAGACAGGGCCATGTTGGAACAGGAGATCGCCAGGGTGGAAAGCCAGACCGCGGATCAGTTAAGAGCCATAGCTTACGATACGAAGGCGGCTACCATGGCCAGGCAAGAGGATATCATGTATAGCGAAAGTGAGTGGAAACACAACATCGAGTCGCTGGAAAAATATATGGAAACCCTAGGTACGGACACCCAGCAAAAAATGGTCTACATCCAGGATTTCATGGGCCAGTATAACTCCTATCTCACCGGCGCCGACTCGGCCATCAAAAAGTCGGCCGAGACCTTGGCGAACCTAGCCAGGATTAAGTGACCTTGGCCCGCCCGCGCCAGTTCGCGTTTGGCCCGCCCGCCAAGCTAGCCCATATTGGCTAGTCCATATTGGCCAGCCCATATTGGCCCGTCCGCTTGGCCCGTTTTTCGCGGGCCTTGGCCCCAAAGGCCGTCCCCACCGAGGCGAAAACGCCTTAGCCAAAGGAGATCGCATGAGCGAAACCGAGACTACCGACGCGTTAAATTTAAGCGAAGATGAAATCAAGGCCTTTTGCGAGGCCATACAGGAGGGCTTCACGCCCGCGCAAGCGGCCGGGACGGACCAAAAGCAGCTTGAGGCCTTGTATTCCCTGGGTCACGGGTTTTTTTCGTCCGGGCGGTATAAGGACGCCCAGACCATCTTTCAGTCGCTTTGCCTTTACGACTATCGCGACCAGAGGTATTGGATGGGGCTGGGGGCTTCCCTCCAGTCCCAGGATAACCTGACCATGGCCGCGGAGGTTTACGGCATGGCCGGCATGGTCACCAATCTTCAAGATCCCACGCCGTTTTATTACGCCGGATTGTGCCAACTCAAAGACGGCGAACTGGAATCGGCCGACGCCACTTTGAACGCCCTTAAGCTCATGGGCACGGCGGGCGATCCCAACCACGAGGCCATCTACGCCAAGGCGGCTAACCTTCATGAAATCGTCAAAGAAAAAATGGCCCAGGACGATGCCCCCAAGGAGAGCTGACCATGCAAAAATTGCCCCCCATGGGTCCGGGGGCGGCCGCCGCGCCCGAGGATCCCTTTAAAGTTACCGGGAAACCGGCCTCGGACGCGCGCGAAGCGTCACCCCCCCCGGCGGCCGAAGCCAAAGGCAAGGGCCACGATAACATCCTAAACCAATTGCCCGATTTGCTCGCGCCCTTAATGGCCTCGGGCATCGCCTTGGAGATCCTAGTCGAGGCGGTTGGGGCCGAGGAACGCCGCACCTCGGTCAAGAGCGCGTCGGAGAGCATAAAGGCCCACGCCGAAGACCAAAAAGTCCAAAACGACAAGGCCCTCTCGGAACTCAAAACCCAAATCGAAAAATTGGCCAAGGAAAACGCCCTGTCCCCGCTTAAGAAGGCCTTCAAAATCATCGGCATGGTTTTGGGGGCGATCGCCTCGGTCGCGACCATAGCCTTAGGCGTCATGACCGGCAACCCGCTTTTGATAGGCGCGGGCGTGTTAATGGCCGCCCTGACCGTTGACAGCATCATGGCGGAGGCCACGGATGGCAAATACTGCCTAAACGCCCTGGTCACCAACATCGCCGAGAAATGCGGGGCCGACGAAAAAACGGCTAAGTGGATCGCTTTGGGCTTTACCGTTCTCCTAACGGTCGCCTCGATCGCCCTAAGCTTTGGCGCGGCCGGCGCGGCCAAGGGTATCGAAGTCGCCACCAAGGCCGCCGATATCATCGTCAAGATCCAAACGGCCGCGGCCTTGGCCAGCGGAGTCAATTCCGTGGCCACGGGCACCTTAGCCATCGTTTCGGCCGTGAACCAATTCGACATCGCCGAAAGCAAGGCCAATTACCAGAAAATCCAAGCCATGCTGGAGAGGATTAAAGAGGCCATCGGGGTCGAGGAGGACTTTCTAAAGTTCTTGGTCGAAAACGCCAACGCCGTCATCGCCCAAGCCGCGGAAATCGTCGAGCAGGCCGCCGAAGCCCAAACTCAAATACTTTCGGGTGGCAGCCCGGCCATGGCCTAAGGGCCCGGCGCCGCTTGGCGGCGCCGCCAAGGGCGCTAGGCCCAAGGCCAGGCGCCAAAGGCATAAAACAGGAGCCAAAATGCTTGACATTAACGACGCCTCGAGGAAGATAGGCCTAAATCAGGCCCAGACCGAGGATTTGCAGGCCTATTTTCAAAAACTCTCGGAGACCGAAAAAAAGAGCTTCGGGGAAACGGACTTTATCAAATTGGTCGAGGCCCGGGGCTACAAGGCCCAGGGCTCTTCCGACTCCGAAAAACCGACTTTGAAAGAATCCTCCGCCAAGACCCCGGCCACCCCCCAGGAGCTAAAGGATCTTTTGCGCTCCTTTGCCGGGGCGGCCTCGCCCGCCGCCATGGTCATGGCCCTTTTGACCGAGGACGCCTCCAAACAGCGCATGGTCAATAAGGAGCTAAGGGCCGCCCAAGTCGAAGCCACGGCCAAGGAGATGGAAGCGCAAGCCAAAGTGATGATGGAAAAGGCCGTGACCCAACTGGTTTTGGGCGTGGTTTCCGGGGCCATCACGATCGGAAGCGGCGTCTTTGGGGCCGCCAAATCCGCCAAGGCCCTGGGGGCGGGCCTTTCGACCGGCGACGCGACCTTGACCAACACCAAAATTTCTTCCCAACAACAGATCGCCTCGGGCGTGGGTAGCATCCTAGGCTCGGTTTCCGATTTCATGGGCACCAAATACGAAGCCGAGATAAAGGAAATGGACGCCAAGATCGAAAGATCCCGGGCCAGCGCCGAGAACTTTAGGGACCTAAACGAGGCCTTAATGGAATTAATCCGAAAATGCATCTCCACGGCCGAGGCCCTTTCCGAAAGCGCCAACCAGGCCCGGAGCAAGATCCTGGCCTGAGGTTTTAACCCCTGGCCCGGTTTATCAAGCGAGCGTCTCGCTTATCGGTTTAAAAAAAACGATCGGGAGAGCCCTTTTGTCCAGCCTAACGGAAATGGCCCAAGCCGTGCGGGAAGCCGCCGGTTGGTCCCGGGAATTAAAAATAGACGAGGATTGGGTGGAATTTGAGGTGGCCGATTTGCCGCCCTTTAGGCTCATCCAAAAGGGCCAGCGTTTGGCCGCTTTCTCGGCCGATCTGGGGGCTTGGCCTTTTGAGGAAAACGACCAAGACCTCTTGGCCAGGCGATTGGGCCGCTTGGCCGCGGGGGCCTTTGGCTCCCGGAGATCCATCCTCTCGATGGCCTCGGGTCGCTACGGCCTCCACTTGCCCTTCGATCCCAGCCAGCTGGAACCGGGCGAGGTTCCCAAAATTTGCGCCGCCTTCCTAAACGATTTGGAATGGTGGTTCGTTAACCGCGAAGCGAACGTAGTTTAAATTAAAAAATCCGTTTGGGTTTTAACTTAAATGGGTTTTTAAATACGGACGGCCCCCGTGGGCCAAAAATGGAGAATTAACCATGGCCGAATTTGGTAGCGTTGGCAACTGGATGCAAACCGCCCTGCCCCAACTCGAGCAAAGGGGCAAGGCCTTTGAAGCGCGCATGACCGAAATGACCTCGGATCCCACCCAAGGCGTTTCCCAAGAAGACCTTTTGATGATGCAATACGAGATGGGCCAGTATAACGCCCTAATGGAGCTCTCGTCCAATATCCTTAAAAGCATGACCGAAACGCTTAAGTCGTTGGCCCAAAGGTCGTCCTGACCTAGAGGGGACTCGCCATAAGCCCATGTCTAAGATCGTCTTTGATACCCAGGCCTTGGCCGAAAACGCCCAAAGGCTATTGGGCTGGGCCTCGGGGTTAGGCTTGGAAGTCGTTCCGGTTCTTAAGGCCGTGCGGGAATTTCCCCCGGCCGTCGAGACCCTAATCGAGGTAGGCTTTTCCCGTTTTGGTTTGCCCAAATTTGAAAAGCACTTGGATACCCTCCTAACTAGGGAGGCCAAAACCCTTATCCAGCTGACGGCGCCATCAAGCGTGGCCGAAACGGTTTATAATTTTGGGCGCAGTTTGCAATCCTCGCCCAAGGTTCTAAGGCTCCTGGACCGGGCGGCCGGGGCCGCGAACCTTACCCACGAAGTCGTTTTGATGGTCAATTTGGGCGATAACCGGGAGGGCTTGGAACCAAGCCTCGTCTCGGAAGCCTTGGATTTCCTCCTGGGTTTGCCCAATCTGGTTTTTCGGGGGTTTGGCTCGATACTCACTTGCCTGGGCGACCTTCTCCCGGGGCCGGAGCTATTCGATAGCCTCCGGAGCCTAGTCGATTTGGCCGCCTCGCGGAAAATCCCCAACCCCGTCCTTAGCTTGGGCGGTTCGGTCATGTGCGCTTTCGTAAACGCCCATGGTCCGGGCCCCATTACCCAGCTAAGGCTGGGCGATCCCTTCCTTTTGGGCTACGACGTTTACCGGGAAACCGAGCTGCCGGCCGGGCCCTGGCGCCGCGACGTCTGCCGGCTGGAGGCCGAGGTCGTGGAAGTAAGCTTACGGCCCAAGGCCCATAACGGTTCCCTGTCTCCCCGGGCCCTACTGGACATGGGCCGTTTCCAGGCCGGCAAGGTCTACCCCTGTTCGCCCCAAACCGTCCCCTTGGAGGGCCTGGAATGCCTCTGGCCGGGCGCGGCCATCGTGGGTTCCACGGCCGGTTACATCGTTTTGGAGCTGTCCGATTGCCAAATAAGGCCCGAGGTGGGCGACCTGGTTTCCTTCAGGCCCGGCTATTGGCCCATGGCCACGGCCTTCAGAAGCCGCGACGTCAAGGTGGAACTGGAAACCCCGGCCACCCGAGGCCGGTCCCAACCCCAAGGCCGAGACCCCCTTGGCCATGGGCCCCATGACCCTGGCCCGCTTGACCATGGCCCGCTTGACCATGGGCCCCATGACCCTGGCCAGCTTGACAGCGGCCCGCGTTCAAAATCCAAGGGCTGGCGACGTTTAAGTTCCTTATGACCACAGTCCTTCCCAAAACCGCCTCGCCCCAAGCCGCCCTGGGCTTTGGGCTATTTTTGGCGCTTTTTTTCGCCTGGGCCGGTCCCTTACTCTCGGACGAGCCCGGCCCCGAGGGCGCTTTAGCCCCAAAAGAAAAGTTCACCGTCGCTTACGTTGAAGGCGGGCCCTATGCCGATTACCAAATGACCCTTTGGGGTTTGGTTAACGGTCTGGAAAAACTTGGCTTGATTGGCGCCCAAACGCCGCCCAATTACGCCAAGGACGATTCCGGGGTTTTGTGGGACTGGCTTTGCGATAACGCCAACGGCGGGCGGCTGGTTTTTAAAAGGGAGCATTTTTACTCGGGCGACTGGGATGAGCTAAAATACCCGTCCTTAAAGGCCCAAATTCTCTCCCGGGTGGAGAAAGGCGATATCGATCTGATTTTGGCCTTTGGGACCGTGGCCGGAAAACTCATGGCCACCGATGAGCACCATACCCCGGTCATGTCCATCACGGCCACCGATCCCGTGGCCGCGGGCTTATCCGAAACGGTTGAGTATTCGGGTAAAGATCACGTCCACGTCCAGGTTTTGGCCGGCCAAATCGAAAGGCAACTTTCGATGTTCCATACGGTTTTTGGCTTTAAGACATTGGGGGTGCCCTACGACATAAGTAGCGCCGGCCAATCCTCCATGGGCGTCCAGACCATCGAAAGGGTGGCCAAGGAACTGGGTTTTGAGCTGGTGACTTGCGAGACGGAGCTTGAGCTAAGCGATGGCGAGGCGGCCTTTAGAAACCTCTTAGGTTGCCTGGAAACCCTTAGCCAAACCAGCGAGGCCATTTACCTGACCGTTTCCAACGGCATGATCGAAAGCCGCATGCCCGAGATACTGGCCCCGATAATCGAAAGCCGCCTCCCGTCTTTTTCCCAAAGCGGCCCGGGGGAAACCAAACTGGGCGTCCTTATGAGCTTGGCCGCCGACGACTTTATGAGTTCCGGCCAATTCGTGGCCGAGACCCTAAACGAGATTCTTTCCGGCCGTTCCCCTGGCCAAATCAGCCAGGTCTACGTGGCCCCCTTAACCATGGCCCTAAACATAAAAATGGCCATGGCCATCGGCTGGAATCCGCCCTTTAACGTTTTGGCCTCCGTGGACGAACTTTACACCACCATGGCCACCGCCCAAACGAATTAAGGTTTTGGCCTCCTGGGACGAACTTCGCGTCCCCGGGGCCACCGCCCAAACCGGCGCCCCCAATCCCCCGGGATTGCCCAAGGCGCATTTGGATTAACCCATGGCCCTAGATCCTTCCGTAAAATCAGCGCCTTTCCAGCCCCAGTCCCCCGGCCAAGGCCCGGGCCAAGGCCCGGTCTCCGGTCAAGGCCACCCCCAAAGTCACCCCCAGGGCCACCCCATGGAGGGGCGGCACCTTGAAGCCCCCGACGCGGAAAGCCAGGAGCTTTTTAAGCGCCTAAGCCAAAATCCCGAGACCGGCCGCCAAGGCCCAGCCTCGGGCCCGGGCCAACCGCCCTTGGCCGGTTCGGCCGACGGTCCCGGGGACGCCTTTGGCCCCAGGGAGCCAAAACCTGGCCTAGCCAATGAGCCCCGGGAGCCCGACGGTTTTGGGGCCAAGCCCCAGCTCGCGGCCAAAGACGAAATCGTTGAGGAGAGCCTCTCTTCTTTGATTAGCGCGGCATTGGGCGGACGTACGGATACGGTCACGCCGCTTCCCCAGGTGAGCGGGCCCACGGCCCCGGTGGATACCGCCGAGGCCCAGGATTTGGCCGAAAAACTTATCTCCAGGGTCTTGGTGGCCGATTCCACCAGCCAAGGCCAAAGCGTCAGGCTCATCGTCGATCCGGCCGTTTTGCCGGGAACGGAAATCCATCTTGACCGGGGCCTGGACGGGTTTTTAAACGTGACGTTGGTCTCAAACGATCCCAACTCCTTGCAAACCCTGATCCAGGCCAGGGGCGAACTGGAACAGGCCCTAAACCGCTCCGAAGGGGCGGCCTTCCGTTTGAACGTAGAAGAGGACCGAGGCGATCGAGACGCCCAGGGCGATTCTTCCGAGCGCCAATCCTCGGGCTTGGATTTCGTCGATTCCCAGGACTGACGGGCCTGGCCCCAAAAACCATCGTTTAAGGTTTAAGATTTTTTCAGGCCCGGACCGTATTTTATCCCCCGGGCCGGAGGCCGCGAATGACGTCCCCCATAAGCGATATCGCCATTTCCAAGCCTCCCAAATGGAGTTCCGTGCCCTGGACCGCCGCCGAGATCCTCCTTAACGAGGGCCTCTCGACTTTGGCCGCCCGTAAGGCCTTTGAGTCCAAGGGCTTAAAGGGCCAAATCGCCTTTAGGCCCTTTGAAACCGACCCTTTGGAAAATCCCGGGGCCCTTTTGGGTTTGGGCCTGGGCTCGAGGACGGCCTTACTGGGTTTGCCCGATTGGTCTTTGGTTACCCTTCACCCCTTGGGTCAGGGTTTGGACCCGGCCCGGCTGCCTTTTGGTTTGAAACTGGCCTTATTGGAATCGTTGGCCGAACCGCTTTTGGCCGATCTTTCCAAGGCCCTGGGCGAAAGGGTTTTTTTGGACGAACCGCCCGCCCTGGAGTGGCCGACCTCGGGCCGTTTTCCAAGGTTTTCCTTGGCCTTTTCCGGAAAGGACCTTAGTTTTTCCCAATCCTTGACCTTGGTTTTGCCCCAGGCGGCCGATCGCCGTTTGTTGTTGGCCCGGCTCTCGGAATTGGAGCCGCCCAAAACCTCGGACTTTAAGTTTTTGTCCCTCCCGATGGGAATCGTCGTTGGCGCCCTGGCCCTTTTGGCCGACGAAGTTAAGGCCCTGGCTCCGGGCGATCTGCTCATCCCCGACCGGCCGCCCATCCTGGCCGGAAAGGGCTTTTTGGAATACCCGGGTTTACGCTCCTGGGCCTTGGATCTTTCGCCCGGGCAAGCGCTGATAACCTCAACCCTAAACGCAAAGGAGACTTTTGTGGAGGACCCCAAGGCGGCTACCCAAAAGCAACAAACTCCCCCGGCTTCACCGTCCCCGGCTTCAACGCCCCCGGCTTCAACGCCAAAAGCCGCGCCGTCCCCGGCCGGCCCGGCCCAGGCCTCCCCGGCCGCCCCGCTGGCCCTGCCCGGGGAGCTGGAATTGCCCCTTCGCTTTGAAATAGGGCGCCGGATGATGGCCTTAAAGGATCTTGAGACCCTGGCCCCGGGGCAGGTAATCCCGGTTTTTAACGATCCCAACCAAAGCGTCACGGTCACCTGCCACGGCCAGGCCCTGGCCCAAGGGGCCTTGGTTGACCTAGGGGACGGGCGTTTGGGCGTTCAGCTCACGGTGGTGGGTCAAGCCGCCGGCAAGGGAGCGGAGAATTGAGCGAAAAACGCCCCAACCTTCGGAGGGGAGGCGGATTTTGCCTGACCTAAACCCGATCTATTTTTTCGCCATCATGGTGGGATTGGGGTTACTCCCTTTTTTCCTAATGATGGTCACCTCCTACGTCAAGATTGTCGTGGTGACCACGTTAATGAGAAACGCCCTGGGGGTCCAACAAGTGCCGCCGGCCATGGTCATGAACGGCTTGGCCATCATCCTAAGCCTATTCATAATGGCCCCGGTCGGGCAGCAGACCTGGAACATAGTAAGGGAACTTAATCTGGGGACCTCCCCGACGGTTACGGAATTTACCGACGCCGTCGAAAAGGCCTCGCCGCCCCTCATGAACTTTCTCATCCGCAATAGCGACCCCAGGGTTAACGAAAGTTTTAAGGAAATGGCCAACCGCATCTGGCCCCAGGACATGAGTTCCAAACTGGACGTGGATAACCCCTTAATCGTCATCCCGTCTTTCGTGGTGACCGAGTTGACCGAGGCCTTTAAGGTCGGTTTCATTTTATACTTGCCCTTTATAGTCATTGACTTAATCGTCTCCAATATCCTACTGGCCATGGGCATGATGATGGTTTCTCCCATGACGATTTCGCTCCCCTTCAAGCTACTCTTGTTTGTCACCATGGAGGGTTGGCTAAAGATCTGCCGGGGACTTTTGTTTAGCTACGCTTAAGGTTTTAAACCTTAAGGTTTCCTTCCGTTCCTTCGTTTGGCTACGCTTAAG
>JAITLH010000255.1 GCA_031277995.1 Deltaproteobacteria bacterium | reverse complement strand
GGCCCAGGCCGGAAGGCTTATAAATATCTAAACCGCGGCTAGGCCTAGGGCTTTTTTACCTGGCCTAAAAAGACATTTCTTTTTTGGGGGGGCTGGCCAGGCCGGGGACAGAAAGGCCCGAGACAGAAAGGCCGGGAATCGAAAGGCCGGGGACAGAAAGGCCGAGGACAGAAAGGTAAGAAATGGACGGGGTTCCGGAAAATTTAAGGCATATTCCCCAGGTGGAAAAGGTTTTGGCCTGGACCATGGGGGAAATTGAGCTTAAGGGGGTGTCCCGTCCTCTTTTGGTTAAGGCCATTAGGGAAGTTTTGGGCCAAATCCGTAAGGATCTGCTTGACTTGGGCGGGGGCCAGATTCCCTCGGAAGATGAGATAAAAGCCCGGGTTGTCCAAGCGGCCCTGGAGGACCAAAGGCCAACTTTAAGGGCGGTCGTAAACGCGACCGGGGTGGTTTTGCACACTAACCTTGGCCGATCGCCCTTGGCCCAGGCCGCCTTGGAGCAAATGGTTAAGGTCGCCGGGGGCTATTCCACCTTGGAATATGACCCGGTTTGCGGGAAACGCGCCGATCGGCTTAGGGGCGTTGAAGAGCTGGTCATTTCCCTCTCCGGGGCCGAGGCCGCGGCGGTGGTCAATAATAACGCCGCCGCCCTATTTTTGCTCATGACCGTTTTGGGAAAAGCGGGGCGGGTGGTCATTTCCAGGGGCGAGCTCGTGGAAATCGGCGGCTCCTTTCGTTTGGCCGAGATCATCGAAGCTTCCGGGGTGGGCTTAAAGGAAGTCGGCTCCACCAACCGTACCGTTTTGGCCGATTACCAAAAGGCCGCCGCGGGGGAAGACGCGACTTTACTTTTGAAAGTTCACGCTTCGAACTTTAGGCAAGTGGGCTATACCTCCCAGGTCACCATAGCCGAGCTGGTCACCCTGGCCAGGGAAAAGAACCTACCTCTGGTGGTCGATTTGGGTAGCGGGGCTTTCATGGATTTGGCCCCCTTGGGTATTTTGGACGAAACGAGCGTCCCAAAAGCCCTATCGTTAGGCGCCGACGTCGTCTGCTTTAGTTGCGACAAGCTCCTGGGCGGCCCCCAGGCTGGCTTAATCGCCGGCCGAAGCGACATAGTCAAAAAAATCAAGTCCCACCCCTTGATGAGAACCGTTCGGCCGGGCAAGTTGACCTTGGCCGCCTTGGAAACGACCCTAAGGATCCTACGGGACCCGGCCGAGGCCCAAGAATTTATCCCCACTTACCAAATGCTCCATTGCCCCCCGGACCAGCTAAGGAAAAGGGCCGTAAAACTCAAGCGAACCCTGGGCGAAAACCTGGGCCTTAAACTCTCCCTGGTCGAAGTTAGCGGCCAGATTGGCGGCGGCGCCGCCCCGGAACAGCCCTTGGCCTCCTGGGCCGTTGGCCTTGAATCCCAACGCATGCCGATAAACCTTTTGGAAGAAAAACTTAGGCGATTTGACCCGCCCATCGTGGCCAGGATTTTTAAAGACCGCCTGCTGTTTGACGTCCGGACTATTTTTCCCGACCAAATGGCCCTAATCAAACAGGCCCTAAACCAGGCCCTGGGCGAATTGGCCCCAGGCTCGGATTAGGGGCAAACGGGATTAAATAGGTCTGTATTGGCTAGCCTAGGTCTCAAGCGGTCAATATGACATCGCCTAGGTTAGGATATGACCAAATAGCCTGAAATGGGATTAAATGGGTTCGTCTAGGCTGTGATGGCCTGAAATAGAATGAAACCGAGTCGTATGGGCTAGCCCGGGCTAGTCTAGGCTAGTCTAGGCTAGTCTAGGGGTAAATAAAACCGTCCGGGGAAGGTTTTGGCGTCAAGTTTTTCTGTCAAATTTTCGGGGCTAGTTTTAGGGCTCGATCGCTAGGACGGCTAAGTATTGGCCTTAATTTCTAATTGGTTATGGACGGCCTAACCATGGTGCTGTCAAAATCTTGTAAAGAACCAATATTTCTGTTATATTGTTTAATTATTGACGGCTGATTAGCCAGTTATTTACGAATCGGATTTGTCAAAGAATTTTTGGCCGTCGATATAAGAGAGAGAGAACGCTTTATATCCCACCATTTAGCCAAGTCAGAGAAGGGCATCGCTCTCTGTTAAGTTAGAAGTTTATGCGGCGTTTGGCGCCGCCGTTAGGTAACTTGATTCGTAAGTTTTTGGCTTGTTTGACGCGGCCATCAAAGGAACCGAGTTGAAAGTTTTTGATTTTGTCCCCAAAAAAGTCCGGGGCCAAGTTTTGGCCGTTTGCGCCGGGCGCCAAAAGGGCCAACCCAAGCGAAACGTTGGCCAAGGGCAGCTCTTGAAAAACTTCGGCCTTAGCGGGGACTGCGACACCGGGCCAAAAAGTACCCAACTGGTCATTTTGTGCCAAAGCCAAGGGGCCGGCGCTTTTGGGGCTGACCAGAAAGAGGGCCAAGCTGGGAGCTTGGCCGGGAGCCAAGCGGAGAGCTTGGCAGGAAGCCAAGCTGAGAGCTTGGCCGGGGGCCAGGCGGGGAACCAGCCGGGGGATTCGGCGGGGGCTTACGCTTATGGCTCGAGGGGAGAAAATCTCGTCATAACTTTAGATTTAACTGGATTGCCTTTGGGGACTCGGTTAAGGAGCCAGGACGCTTTGATTGAGCTGACCGGGGCCAATTCGCCTTTGTTCACGGCCAGGGTTTTGTTGCCGGGGATCGTGACCGAGGGAGATCCGATTATTATTGAATAGAGATTAATAGAGTTTAAATATAAAGATTTTAGCTTTAGGTATAATTTTTATTTGCCTTAGGCTTATGAAGGTGACATGTCCAGGCATGTTTGCCATTTTTTGTTGAAGTAGCCCTTTTTAGGCTACAAAGAAAGGACTTGACCATGACCATCAAAGAAGTACAAACAACCTGCGCTTATTGCGGCGCGGGTTGTCAGATACTCTTCAAGGTCGATCAGGAACAAAACAAGATTCTTGAAGCGGTCCCGGCTCCAGGTCGAACCAATGACGGCACCTTGTGCCTCAAAGGTCACTATGGTTGGGATTACATCAACGATCCGCAGATCCTGACCAAACGGCTCAAAAACCCTCTGATTCGCCGCGGAGGGAAGGGGGCGCCCTTAGAGGAGGTCAGTTGGGACGAGGCCATCAGTTACACGGCCAGGCGCTTGACTGAAATCAAGGAAAAGCACGGTCCCGACTCCATCATGTGTACCGGTTCCGCCCGCGGGCCCGGTAACGAAGCCAACTACGTCATGCAGAAATTCGCCCGGGCGGCGATTGGGACCAATAACGTTGACCACTGCGCCCGAATATGACACGCCCCTTCAGTAGCGGGTCTACTGTATTCGTTAGGTTCGGGAGCCATGAGCAATGGGGTCCACGAGATCGAGGACTCTAAGCTTCTTTTCGTGTTTGGTTACAATGGGGCGGATTCGCACCCCATCGTGGCCAGGAGAATCGTTCGCGCCAAGAGAAAAGGCGCCCAGATCATCTGCGTCGATCCGCGCCGAATCGAAACGGCCAGGATCGCCGATCTCCATCTGCAACTTAAAAACGGGTCGAATCTGGCTTTGGTCAATTCCATCGCCCATGTCATCATCGAGGAAGGTTTATGCGACGACAAGTTCATCGAAGAACATTCCTCGGGTTTTGACGAGTTTAAGGAGTTATGCAAGAAATACTCTCCCGAAGCCGTCAAAGACATAACCCAGATTCACCCTGACGATATCCGCAAGGCCGCTCGCATGTATGCCACGAGCGGACAATCGATGATCCTTTACGGCATGGGCGTCTGCCAATTCGCCCAGGCGGTTAACGTGGTCAAGGGTTTGGCCAATTTGGCCATCATGACCGGTAATTTTGGGCGCTGGGCCGTCGGCATAGGGCCCGTGCGCGGCCAAAACAACGTCCAAGGCGCTTGCGACATGGGCGCCCTCCCCAACTCGTATCCCGGGTACCAAAACGTCACGGTCCCCGAGATCCGGGCCAAGTTTGAAAAAGCCTGGGGAGTGCCCTTGTCCGACAAAGTGGGCATACCCCTAACCCAGGTCCCGCATTACGTTCTCCACGAATCGGAGGCGAAAAAAATCAGGGCCTATTACGTCTTTGGGGAGGACCCAGCCCAATCGGATCCGGACTTAGCCGAAGTTCGGGAATCTCTGGAAAAACTGGAACTCGTCATCCTCCAAGACATTTACATGAACCGGACCGGCATCTACGCTGACGTAATCTTGCCTTCCACCGGTTGGAACGAACACGACGGGGTCTTTTCCTGTTGCGACCGCGGTTTTCAGCGGATCCGCAAGGTGGTAAACCCCCCGGCCGACGCGAACGTTTTGACCGACTGGGAGATCATCAGCCGAATTTCCACGGCCATGGGCTATCCCATGAAGTACGACAATACCGAGGAAATCTGGAACGAGGTCATTGACCTTTGCCCAAGTTTCACCGGGGCCACGTACGAAAAACTGGAAAAATACGTCAACATCCAGTGGCCTTGCCGCAGTAAAGGCATGGAAGACAAGGGGACCAGCTTCCTCCATAAGGACGGAAAATTCGCCAATCCCGACGGGAAGGCCAAGTTTTCTTCCATCGATTGGCAGCCGCCAACCGAGCTGGAAAACGACGAGTTCCCGCTTATCTTCTCCACTAACCGCGAGGTTGGCCATTACTCGGTTAGGACCATGAGCGGCAATTGCCGGCTTCTTAGGAACCTGGAAGACGAACCCGGCTGGATTCAAATGAACCCGGAGCTGTGCGAGGAACTTGGCGTCAAGCACGGCGAACTGGTTAAGGTCATCTCCAAGCGCGGCCACTGCGTGACGAGGTGTTTGCCGACCGATCGGGTTAAGAAGCAAGCCGTTTACATGACCTATCAATGGTGGATTGGGGCCTGCAATGAGCTGACCATCGCTTCCCTCGATCCCATTTCCAATACCCCGGAGTACAAATACTGCGCTTGCCGGGTAGAAAAAATCGAAGACCAGGCCTGGGCGGAGAGTTACGTTCTTAAGGAGTACGAAAACATCCGTCGCAGCATGGGCATTGAACTTGAGAAAGGGAGGAAAGCGATATGAACCGTTACGTTCAAGGCGATCCCCTACTGTGCATAGGCTGCCGCACCTGCACCATAGCTTGCGTGGTGGCCCATGAGGGTAAACGGATCTACGAGATCGATCCCGACGGGTATGACTTTCATCCCAGGCTAAAGGTCATCAAGACCTTTAACGTGAGCGTTCCCGTTCAATGCAAACACTGCGAAAACCCGGCCTGCAAGGCGGTCTGCCAGTCCCAGGCCATCTACGTCCAGGATGGGACGGTCTTAGTCGATCGCGAAAAATGCATCGGCTGCAAATCGTGCGCCGACGCCTGTCCTTTTGGGGCCATCCGCATGGTGCCGCTGGGCTTTGAAACCAACCCTGACGGCACCAGACGGTCGGTAGCCCACAAGTGCGATCTCTGTTTCGGGCTTGAGGGCGGACCGGCCTGTAAGCGCGTTTGCCCAACCGAGGCCCTAAGATTGGTTGAGAGCGAAGACCTGGCCGAAATGCTGGCCCTAAAGCGCGGAAACGTTTTGTTGACCGCTTCGGCGCCGGAAATTAACCGCGTCAACTAAACCCATAACCTTCTCACGCAAAAGGCCATTATTACTATGGCCTTTTGCGTCTTGAAAATATGGCAAACGATAAATTAATAGAGGCCCCCAGGGCCATCATGGTCAGCGCTTCCGGAGTTAACGCCGGGAAGACGACCCTGTCAACCAACCTAGTGGGCGTTTTTAGTCGTTTTTACCCGATAATCGGCCTAAAGGTGACCACCGCCCACCAGGGCCTGGGTTGCCAACGGCACGGCGAGGGTTGCGGCGCCTGCTCCTTTAAGGACCCTTTCGTCCTAAGCCAAGAACTAGACCCCAATTCGCCCAAGGACACCTCCAGGTTACTGGCCAGCGGGGCCAAGAAGGTTTATTGGCTAAGGGCCCTTAAGGAAACCCTGGCCGAGGGCTTTCTGGCCTTTAGCAAATTGGTTACCCGCCGTTACATGGTCGTGATCGAATCAAATAGCCTCAGGCAATTTGTCAAACCGGGCCTATTCTTTTTCATAATGAACTCCGACGAACCCATAAAACCCAGCGCGGAAAACCTCGAAAAATTGGCCGACGTCCACATAGATCTCGGGCATAGCGTCGAAGACCAACACGCTTATACGATAGTCAAAGATACTTTTACCGACCCCTTCTACGCTGACTTTTTCAACCAGTTTAAACTCTCACCCGCCCGTCAAAAATTGAGAGACAAACTGATCCTCGAAAGGGACGATAGCCTTTATTCATGGCCACTTTT
>JAITLH010000228.1 GCA_031277995.1 Deltaproteobacteria bacterium | reverse complement strand
CATGTAATTTCTAAGTTTGATAACGTCAACTTGATCCCCCAGGAGGTTTTGTCCGTCCATCAAGATCTCCCCTTGGTAGCGATTATTGGGGTAGAGATCGTGCATCCGGTTAAAGCACCTTAATAAGGTCGTTTTGCCGCAACCGGAGGGTCCAATCAGGGAGGTAATCTTATTTTTCCTTATGGGCAAGGTCACGTCCTTTAAGGCGTGATTGTCGCCGTAGAAAAAATCCAAGCTATTTACTGACAATAAATCTTCCATTAAACCTTAATCCTTCTTTTTCAGCTTAATGATTACCCTGCCCATAATGTTTAGGAACAGAACTAAAACGGTGATGACGAAGGCGGCCGCCCAGGCCATGCCCACCCAACTTTCGTAAGGCGAGGCGGCGTACTGATAAATGCTCACGGTAAGCGAGGGTACGGCCTGGGACATGTCAAGTTGGAAGTGGTTACTGTTAAAGGAAGTAAAAAGGAGCGGGGCCGTTTCCCCGGCCACCCTGGCAATGGCCAAAAGGATGCCGGTAAAGATCCCGCTCATGGAAGCTCGCCAAACTATGCTGGTGATGACTTTGTGGTAAGGGGCCCCCAAGGCGAAAGCCGCTTCCCTTAAGGTCCAGGGCACCATGGTCATCATTTCTTCCGTTGTCCTGACGATGATCGGGAGGATGATGATGGCCAAAGCCACGGCCCCGGCCCAGCCGTTAAAAACCTTCATGGGTTTTACCAATATGGCGTAGGCGAAGGTGCCGATGACAATCGAGGGAATGGAAACGGCCATGTCGCTTAAAGTGCTAATCAGTCGGCAGATCTTAAAGTTGCGACCGTATTCGGCCAAATACGTTCCGGCCAAAACGCCCAAGGGAACCCCGATAACTGAAGCCACTAAGGTTAGTAAGCCCTGGCCCAGAAAGGCGCATCTAAGCCCGCCCACGTTGGGAAGATTGGGCGGCGCCGGATCTTGGGTGAATAACCGTAACCTTAAAGAACCGATTCCCTCCACCAAAACGTTATAGAGGATGAGAAACAACAAGACTAACCCGACCGCCGCGCATAAGCCGGCCAAGGTCATGGCCACGTAGTTTACGATCTTGCGACGTTTGAGGTTATCCATTTTTCGCACCGGATAAGCTTTTTTGGATTGCCATACTGACTTTCTTAAATAAGCTCTTTTTATTTGTCAGAATCATTGGGCTGATTCGATTAAAGCGGCTTCGCGTTTTCACTTTTTCCCGCCCAGTAACCTCTTGGCGATGGACAGGGTCAAGAAATTGGCCAAAAACAAGATGAGGGCCAAGGCGAACAAAGACGAGAGCTTTAGCCCGTCGGCTTCGTTAAATTCATTGGCCATGACCGAGGTGATGGTCGTGTAAGGGGAAAAAATGGAGTCCAAGGCGGCGTGGCGATTGCCTATGACGTAGGTCACGGCCATGGTCTCACCTAAGGCCCGGCCCATGGCCAAGATGATGCCGCCGGCCAAGGCCATTTTGGTGTAGGGGATGACCACGTGCCTTAACGTTTCCCAGCGGGTCGCCCCCAGCCCGTACGAAGATTCTTTGAGCATCGGAGGAACCTGGGCCATGGCTTCCCTGGCTATGCTGGAAATGAAGGGAATAATCATGACCGAGAGGATCATGGAGGCGGTAAAAATGTTAACCCCGCCAGCCAGTTTGGCTTGGAAAAAAGATCCGATTATGGGAAGCCGCCCCAAACTCTGGCCCACCAAGGGCTGAAAATAAATCTCCAAAAATGGGGCCAATATGAAAAGCCCCCACATGCCGTAGATGATACTGGGGATGGCGGCCAGGAGTTCCAAGGCCGTCCCTATGGTGCCGCGCAGTTTGTTGGGACAAAGTTCGGTCAGGAAGATGGCCATGCCCATGGCCACGGGGACGGCCACGATTAAGGCCAGGATGGTGCTTAGGAAGGTGCCAAACAAGGGCCGCAAGGCCCCAAAATTATTAAGGGCATAGTTCCAGTCGGCGGTGGTCAAAAAATTAACCAGCCCAAAATGCCTTAGGGCCGGTAACGATTGGACGATCAAGGTCACCAGCATGGCCAAAACGATAACTAACACGCTGGCCGAGGCGATCGCGGTCAGACCCTTAAAGATCCGGTTTTTGGTTTCTCCAACTCTCATGGGGAAAATTATTGACGAAAATAACCAAATACCTATTTAACGAATGTAAAATATTTGTAAAACCTTTCCCCCGGCCGGCCAAAAAAAATCCACGAAAACCACCACAACTTCTTGCTATCGTTGACAAAAAAAGTCAAAAAGGACCACTCTAAAAACTTGACGGCTTCCGAAACTGGCCAACAAAGCCGCAAAAAACCCTTGACGGCTTTCGAAACTGGCCAAAAATTCCGCACGAAACGCTTGGCGGCTTCCGAAAACCATTCGAGAAAGCCGCAAAAACGCTTTGCGGCTGCCGAAACTGACCCAAAAAACCGTGAAAAATGCTTGACTGCTGCCGAAACTGGCCAATAAAGCCGCTAGAAAATCTTGGTGCCGCTGGCCCAAAAAACCATGGAGACCAGGATTAGGCAAATCCAAGAGACCCAATCGGAGACTAAAAAGAAGAAAATTGGCTTTGTTATTCGCCCTTTAGAGGCTTTAAAATAAAGACGTATATAAAAGTAAAATATGATTGGAATAAGTAAAAATAAAGTTTTAGGATTAGTAAATAAAAAAGCGATATTATGTTTAGTAACATTAAATACAAATTTGCTAGTTAATAGCTCTTTTAGTGGACCTGCCACATTAAAAAATAGTAGTAGTGAACAAATCAGTAAAACATTAAATAAAATAAAGACAGTCATCTTTCTAACTGATTTAATACATATTTTATTTTCTATAAGATTCAATGACTGAGCTGTTTCATTTACTTTTATGACTAATTTAGACAACATTTCCAATCCGCCAAGAGCCGCGGTGGTGAAAAAGGCTAGAAGGATCATCCATAGCGAGGCCAAAATGTTTATAAGGGGGTAACCGGAGGCCAAAACGAAAGCGTTTATGAAGGCGAAACATACGCACCAGGCTTGCGGACTTTTTTTGAAGATATGTTCATTTAAGTAAGTTAAAATTAAAACAAAAATGACCAGGATAAAACTTATCCGGCCCAAAAAAGCGAAGAGAATCAAACCGGCCAAGGCTAAACCCAGGGATATTAAACCTCCCCTGGATAAATCAAGCCTTCCGGCGGCCAGGATTCGGTTTTTCTTTTCGGGATCACGGCGATCCCTTTCCAGGGAGTAGAGTTCTCCCAATACGTTTCCGCCGGCGGTAAAAAGAGAAAATCCCAGAAAGGCTAAAAAGGCCAGGCCAAAGTTTTTGGCAAAATATAATAGTGACATTAGAAGCGGGACAAACACCAGGGCGTTTTGCAAACAGTTTTGGGGCTTGGCCAGCTTGACAATCATACCTAGCGTGGGGCGCTTGGTCCCAACCGGCTTAATAACCGTAACCTCTCCGCCAATGGGTTTGGCCGTCTTGGCTAGCCTTTCATCGCCCACGACCACGGCGCCCCCGGAGACCCGCCAAACCGGTGGATCGGCCCCAGAGTCCCCGGCGTATATGAACTTCCCTTCCCCATGCCACTCAACCAGAGCCCTGGCCTTGGCCTCGCTTCGCAAATTAACTTTTTCGTTAGTGGCCAGGAACCAGGTGAAAAAATCAAATCTGTTAAAGACCTTTGCGGCCATGGCATGATGGGCGGCCGTGGCCAACCAAACCGCCCCGCCCTTTTCCTGATATTCCTTGGCCAAAGTAATCACCTCTTCGTTCCAAGGCAATAAATCGAGATCCAGTTCGGTGGATTCGGCCAGCTTTCTCTTAAAATAAAGCCGTCCGCAAAAAAGCCATAATAACGGGGACCAGCGCCCATCGGAGAGGGCTTTAAAAAAGAGTTCCCACAATGAGTCGGTTCCTAATAGGGTTCCATCGAGATCCAGGACCAGCGCTTTAATTTTTTCCTCAGACACGTATATTATCTCCAAAATATGGTCATTTTAATAATTAGCTAAATCAATTGACTACCAAGTTCGCGATAGAACCATACCGCGAGGTCGGTTATTTAAGCCTTGATTCCCATCATTATCGCGCAACCGGGCGGCAATTTAGCCGACGCGAGACCAATGTCGCTTAATCCGGCCTTTTTCATCAAATCCTCCACCTGGGCGAAGGTATAGGCTTGCCCGCCAATGGTATTGACCAGCATGTTTAAGGAAAACAGCGCTGGCGTGACGGGACCTGTCAAATCGTTATCTACGTAAAGATCCTGGATGGCCAAAAAGCCGCCTTTTTCCAAGACCCCGGCCGCCTTGGCTACCAGCGCGGCCGCCCCTTGCGGGCTTTCCTGGTGGATGACCTGGGAGATGAAAACCGCGTCAAAGGGTTTGGGCAAGGGATCTTGGTTATAATCCCCGGCCACGAACTTTACCCGATCGGCCACGCCCATCTTTGCCATGATTTTTTTGGCCACCGGCTCCGATCCCGGCAGATCAAAGATTACGGCCGAAAGGTTTGGGTTTTGGAGACAAAACTCGATGGCGTAGGTGCCAGGCCCACCGCCAAGATCCAAAAGCGAATTCCTCGATCCCAGATCCAAGGCCTTCGCCACCGTGGCGGCTTGATAACGGGCGTTATTATACATGGCCATCAAGAAATCTTCCCGGGTTTTGTCGCTGCCTGACTCGGCGGCCGAGGCCTTGGTTACCCTTTGCCCGGTTTTTACCGCCTCGGCCAAACCAAGCCAAGCCGGCATGATGTTGGCCTGATGAATCAGAGCGTGGCCATAATACTCCCCGGAGTTTTCGGAGAGATAGCGAGCGGCCTCCGGAGTCAACCCCACCCCTTGATCGTCTCTAACCAAAAGCCCCAAAGCGGTCAGGGCCGTGACCAGCATCCCCAGGCCCCTACCGTCAGCGCCAAGGGTTTTGGCCAAATCCCCCACCGTCGTTTTACCGCCCTCGCCCTTATCCAGGGCGGTAAAAAGCCCCAGCTCGACGGCGGCCTGGACGGCCCTAAGGGTCCAAAAGTTTCTGGACAACTCCATAAAGCTTTGATGATTCCATTGAAAAGCGCTCATGTATTTTCACCTCTGGCCTGGGCTTTTCTCAAAAAGCCAAGGCTGGTCTGTTCAAAACAAATTTTATCAAGTCTCAAAACTGGGCCTGGCCACCGCCCCGGGAACCGACTTTTTCCCTGGGCCTGATTTCGAGGTCTCAGGTGCCATCGAGATTCGCGTTTTAAAGGCCTTTTTAGGCCCACCACGGCCTTTGTCTAGGTACGCTGGTAGGGTGGTAGCCATCCTGGCCCTAGAAGGCCGCTATGGGGCTATTTTGCCCGTTCGCGACGGAGCTCACCGGAAGCGTTGAGTTTTTAAGTTTTGGCCGTGGAAGTTATTTTGGTTTTCGGCCACGAACCAAGGTTTGGGTTTTTTTGGCCAGCAGGGGATGGCTTAAATCATAGCACAAATTTCAAGTTTTTGGTTAACAAAATCAGAAGTTGGGAATTAATTTTCTACTTATCTCGCTAAACGGATAAGATAGATTAAAATTACCGGATATGTAGGGGAATTCATGGGACCGAACCGGATTTTCTATTGTTTGTCGATAGAAACAGATTGAAACTTTCTTCTTGATAAAATCACAATATATGGTAGTCTATAAGATTATATCGGGAGTCGATAGCCTACATCTGGTTACGCTGGCTCCCGTTTAAGTTATCAAAGCCCGGCGGTTTAGGCGCTTTTACCGAAAGCGGACCCCGGGAACGCTTAAGCCAAAAACTGGCTCCATATTGGTAGAGTTTACCAAAAAGTCGCTTGAAAACCCCCTCCTTTTAGGATAATCGCCCAAAACCATGCCTTTCGATTCTTCCTTGGCCGCCCTCGATTTGGGATCCAACACTTTTAGGCTAATAATCGCCCCCCAGGGAGAAGGCGGATTGAGCCAAAGTCGGGTCTGGCAAGAAATTCCCCGCCTTTCGGAGGGCTTGGAGAAAGGCCATTTGTTGGCCGAGGCGCCCAAACGAAGGGCCCTGGAAGCCCTCGATGGCTTTAACCAAATCATCCTAAACGAAAAGCCGGGCAAAATTTTAGCCGGGGGCACGATGGTTTTTAGGCAAGCCCGGGACGGCGGCGAGTTTTTGGAAAACGTTGGCCAACGCTTTGGCTGGGAAACAATGGTCTTGTCCGGGTCTCAGGAGGCCTTTCTTTCGGCCAGGGGCGTATTGTCGGGTTTGGAGCCAATACCGCCCGAGACGCTTATTTTTGACGTGGGCGGCCGGTCAACCGAGTTCATAAACGTTTATGGGGACCAAATCGTCCGCGTCCAGAGCCTGGACGTCGGGGTGGTGGGCCTTACCGAGGATTTCATAAAAAGCGACCCGCCGCGTCCCGAAGAATTATTGTCCCTTGACGGATATATCAGAAAAAAACTTTCCGGGGGCGATTGGAACTCCTTAACCCCCCAAGCGACTTTGGTGGGAACCGCGGGCACGGTAACCACCATGGCGGCCATGCTCATGAAGTTAATTGACTACGATCGAAACAAGATCAATAACCTTGTCGTCGATATTGAAAGCATCATGGCGCTTTTACTCAAATTATCAAATGAAACAAACCAGACTCGCCAAGCCCATCCGGGTCTCCATCCGCGCCGCGCCGACGTCATAGTGGCCGGCTTAGTCTTGGTATCGACCATCATGGATTATTTCTCCAAAGCCAAAATTATTATAAGTGACAACAGTCTCCTTGAGGGTCTATGGCTGGCCGCCGCCGGACTGGTCCCCTTAAACCCAAAAATGAGCGAGGTACGCTAGATGAGCGAGTTTAAACAGTTTCAGGAGGGCCTGACCTTTGACGATCTTTTGTTGGTGCCCGCTTATTCGGAAGTTCACCCACGAGAAACCAATCTTTCCACCAAACTCACCGAACAAATCACCCTTAACGCTCCCGTCCTAAGCGCGGCCATGGACACGGTAACCGAATCGGCCACGGCCATAACCATGGCCAGGCAAGGCGGTCTGGGCATTATCCACCGCAATATGCCCATAGAAACCCAGGCCTTTGAGGTTGAAAAGGTTAAAAAAAGCGAAAGCGGCATGATCCTAGACCCGGTGACGGTACGTCCCGGAACCCCGGTCAGCCAAGTCAAAAAACTAATGGAACAGTACCACATCTCGGGCGTTCCGGTCGTGACCGACAACCGGGAACTTAAAGGCATAGTCACCAACCGGGATCTAAGATTCGAAAGTAACTATGAGCGTCCCGTGGACGAAGTGATGACCAGTAAGTCATTGATCACGGCCGAGGAAGGCATCACTTTAAACGAGGCCAAGGCCACGCTTCACGCGAATCGCATTGAAAAACTTCTGGTGGTCGATAAAAAAGGCCTTCTGGTTGGGCTTATCACCATTAAGGACATCGAAAAAGTCAGACAGTTTCCCCTCGCCTGCAAAGACTCCAAAGGCCGCCTTAGGGTTGGCGCGGCTTTGGGCGGCATCAATACCTTGGCCAGGGCCGAGGCCTTGGTCAAGGCCAAAGTTGACGTCTTGGTCATCGATTCGGCCCACGCCCACACGGCCAGTAGCATAAAAATCATCAAAGAATTAAAAGCCGCTTTCCCCGACGTGGAAGTCATCGCCGGAAACGTGGCCACGGCCGAAGGCGTTAGGGCCCTGGTGGAAGCCGGAGCCTCCGCGGTTAAGGTAGGCGTGGGGCCTGGCTCCATTTGCACCACCAGAATCATCGCCGGCGTCGGGGTTCCGCAAATGACGGCCATCTTCGAATGTTCGGCCGAGGCCAAAAAACTTGGCAGCACCATCATCGCCGACGGGGGCATCAAATTCTCCGGAGACATTGTCAAGGCCTTGGCCGGGGGGGCCGCCGCGGTCATGTTGGGTTCGCTTTTGGCCGGAACCGAGGAAAGTCCCGGGGACAAAATTCTCTTCCAAGGCCGTTCTTACAAGACCTATCGGGGCATGGGTTCTTTGGAGGCCATGCGGGCGGGGTCAGCCGACCGTTACGGCCAAAAAGCCTCCGACACTAGCTCAAAGCTGGTCCCCGAAGGTATCGTCGGCAGGGTCCCCTACCGCGGCCTTCTCTCGGAAACCATCTATCAGCTCCTGGGCGGCCTTATGGCCGGCATGGGTTATCTGGGGGCCAAGAACCTCGACGAATTAAGGGAAAAGGCCAGATTCGTTCGAATCACCTCGGCCGGGCTTAAGGAAAGCCACGTCCACGACGTCATAATCACGACCGAGGCTCCCAACTATCGCTTGGAAAGCTAAGCCGCCAAGTCGTTATCGGAGCTAAGGCTCCCAACCATCCCAATTCATCTGGCTAACGCTGTTATGGGTTTAATTAACTCATAAGACGTTTTCAGTTTTTAATCTTTTACTCTTCTAAAAAGGTCAAGATATCATGAGTTTTGTTCATCTCCATGTCCATTCCTGTTACAGCCTGCTTGATGGGGCCATCAGGTTAAACGATTTGGTAAAAACGGCCAAGGATATGGGGATGCCGGCCGTGGCCTTGACCGATCATGGGCAGATGTTTGGGTTATGGAAATTTTTTGCCGAGGCCAAAAAGGTTGGCATTAAGCCCATTTTGGGAGTGGAGGCCTACGTCACCACCTTGGGGCGGGCTAGTCGCGACAAAAACGAAACCAGGCACCACCTGACCCTTTTGGCCCAAAACCTGACCGGCTACCACAATCTTTGTAGGATGATTTCCCTGGCCAACATCGAAGGCTTTTATTACAAACCCCGCGTGGATTACGAATTGCTTTCAAGGTATTCCGAAGGCGTCTTCGCTTTGTCCGGGTGCATGCAAGGCGAGGTGCCCATGGCCGTTTTGTCCGGAAACAAAGCC
>JAITLH010000215.1 GCA_031277995.1 Deltaproteobacteria bacterium | reverse complement strand
AGAGACGGCAACGCCCGCGTGGATTTCGTCCTGAAGGGCACAAGCGACACGCCGGTGCGCTGAGGGCGCCGCGAATAATCTTAACCATCCAGCCACAGGAGGATTTTCCGTTATGCGTTTTGTTATAACGTGGCTTTCCTTTTTGTCCATGTTTCTGTCCGGCGGCGCGTATTCCGTCCAGGCCGCTGAAAAGACCTATACCAACAGCATCGGAATGGAGTTTATTCTTATCACCTCCGGGTCGTTCACCATGGGGGCGGACAAGAATTTTGAGGATGCCGGAGATGATGAAACTCCACAGCACCGGGTGACGATCAGCAAGCCTTTTTACCTTGGCAAGTATGAGGTGACGCAGGCGCAGTGGACGGCGGTAATGGGGAACAATCCGAGTAATTTTAAGGGACGGAGCAATCCGGTGGAGCAGGTGTCCTGGCATGACGCGCAGGAGTTCATCAAGCGTCTGAACGCCAAGGAAGGACACAACCGGTATCGTCTGCCCACGGAAGCGAAATGGGAGTATGCCGCCCGTGCGGGGAGCACGGGCGCGTATTCGTTTGGGGATGACGCGGACGACCTTGGGCGTTATGCGTGGTATGAAGGCAATTCCGGGCAGAAGCCGCATCCTGTGGGTCAGAAGGAACCCAACGCCTGGGGTCTGTATGACATGCCCGGGAATGTCTGGAAGTGGGTGCGGGACTGGTATGGGGAGCGGTATTACTCCAACTCTCCCGGTAGCGATCCCACGGGGCCGTCCTCAGGCTCGGGCCGCGTGACGCGCGGCGGCGCTTGGAACTACACCGCTTGGGCCTGTCGTTGCGCCAGCCGCGGCACCGCCCCTCCAGAATACCACTTTAAGGACATCTGTTTGCGGCTTGCTCTCTCCCTAGAGTAGAGGGCACAGGAGGCAATCGGGGCCAGCGGCCTGGTAAGCCCGCCTGGCCTACGGCTGATCTTTTATATCCCTTACTCAAACTTTATGGCCAAAAATTCCTCTCCTTAGGTTTTTCTTCTCACCCCTTGACTCCTTATTGGCCTCATCGTGGGCATCCTTTTGCTAGCTCCAGCCGAAGCGTACGAACAGGAAGCCTAAAAACTAAGGCGGATCGCCAGGTGGCGATCCGCGCGTGAAGGCCAATATTTTAAATCCGCCGAGCGGGAGGGGAGAGTGGGCCAAGGAAAGCCACCGGCAAACGGCCCTTATCGAACCGTGGCGGCTTTTGGGCAACGGGAGCGGTAGGTGGACCCTGGTCACGGGCCCGAAGCGCTCCCAGGGCGCGTAACGGCCGTTCTCGAAACAAGTCACTATGGCCCCAGCCCTGTCCAAAAAGCGGCGCCTTAAACCGTTCGCGTGGGCTCGGGGCGTTTTTTTTGAAAAACATTCAAAAAATCAATCCCTGGGTTCATTTTTAATAAAAATTAATAAAAGCTTGATCTATAGGCTTTTTACAACCATTAAACCTAAAACTTATTTGGCTAAAAGCCATTTAATAAAAACTATAGACGTTTAAAATAAGTTCAATTCGCTTTAAAAAATCATGAACACCATTTTTTCTACTATTTAACTACTTAATAAGATCGTTATTGGGACTTTTTAAAACCAAGGGGAGAAAATTTGTATGAACCTTGGGTGGGTGACCAGGCGAGGTTTTTTTTAGGGCTGAAATCGGTTTTAAAGTCGATTTTTGTCAAACAAATAACTTCGTTATGGACTTGGGGCTTGGGTTTGGCCAGGCGGGACGGACTCTTTGGGACTGGGTAAACCACCTTGGCTTGGTCGGGATGTCATAAGGTTTATTGAAAAAACGTTAACAAATCCCGGTTCCAGACCTTGACGGGAGGGCTTAAGGGACTTATCTTTGAAAGGTGTGATGTCGGCCCGGGATCGAGGCGACTTTTGCTGGCTGGGCCGAACGAAAAAAAGCGAGGGATTTTTTCTCCCCGAAAGATTGGGGCAAGAAAGCCCTTTGATTTTTAGCGCTTAAATTCCTTCCAAATCGAATGGAAGTCTCCAAGGTATTTTTATGAAAATCGCTATATCCGGCAAAGGCGGCGTTGGCAAAACCACGTTATCGGCCGTCTTGGCCTATTTATTTAAAGAGCATGGCAGCAAAGTTTTGGCCATTGACGCCGACCCGGACGCCAATCTGGCCGGGGCTTTGGGCTTTAAAAACGTCAAGGATCTTATCCCCATCTCGGAGATGAAGGATCTGGTGGCCGAGAGAACGGGTAGTGAACCCGGGACCTATGGAACCTTTTTTTCCATAAGCCCCAAGGTTGACGATCTGCCCGACACCTTGGCCAAAGAGATAAACGGCATTAAATTCATGACCCTGGGCGGGGTAAAAAAAGGCGGCGGCGGTTGCATCTGCCCTGAAAGCGTTCTTTTGAAGACCCTGGTCATGAATCTGGTTTTAAACCGCGACGAAGTGGTCATATTGGACATGGAGGCCGGATTAGAGCATCTGGGCCGGGCCACCAGCACGGGGGTAGACTGCCTGATCGCCGTTTGCGAGCCTGGCCAAAGGTCTTTGGAGACGGCCAGGATAGTCAAAAAACTATGCGCCGATCTTAGGATCAAACGGGTGGCCGTGGTCGGAAACAAGGTTAGAAACCAAAGCGACCGCGAATTCATCGAGCAAAACGTCGACGGACTCCAGGTTTTGGGTCATATCCCCTACGCCGATTCCATCGTCGAAGCCGACCGGGAAGGCATCTCGGTTTTTCACCACTCGCCCGAGGCCGTTGAGGCGGGCCGAATCATCTACGGTAACCTGGTCCGCTAAATGACCACCGATCTTAATGAAACGAATTTCGCCGCCTCACAGGCGGCGGATCCGTTTCAAACGCGGCGCGAGACCCCCAGCCAAAGGGTCTTAAACGATCTTCGGCCCATCTACGCCATTGACGTCGATAGGATCTTACATTCGCAAGCCTATACGAGGTATATCGACAAAACCCAAGTTTTTTACCTACTTAGAAACTCCCATATCACCCACCGCGTCATCCATGTCCAGATGGTCTCCCGGATCGCCAGGACCGTTGGCCAAAAACTAAATCTCAATCTCGATCTTATCGAAGCCGCCGCCTTAGGTCACGACCTGGGTCACGCCCCCTTTGGTCACGACGGCGAGGCTTATCTCTCCGAGCTTTGCCAAGAGGCTTCCATTGGCCGCTTTGTCCACGCGGTCATGAGTTTAAGGTGCCTTGAGCGGCTTGAAAAATCGGGCCGGGGCCTTAACCTGACTTTGGGGGTTTTGGACGCCATCCTCTGCCACGACGGGGAATCCGATTTCTCCACTTTGGCCCCGGAGCCCGGCGAAAAATCTTTCGCGGAACTCGATAGGCGCGAAAAAATCAGGATTACCGACCCCAATGTCACCGTCAGGCCCATGACCCGCGAGGGATGCCTGGTGAGATTATGCGACACGGTTAGCTACGTAGGGCGCGATCTTGAGGACGCCATCGAGGTGGGCCTAATCGACAGGGATCAGTTACCCGATCACGTTACCCAGACCTTGGGTTCCACCAACGGCACCATCGTCTACAAACTGGTGGAAAACATCATCGAGGAATCAAAGCGAAACCCGGAAAAAATCGCCTTTTCCCCGGAAATAGCCAAGGTTCTTATTGACCTAAAAAACTTTAACCGCGAAAAGATTTACTACAATCCCAAAATCAAACGAGAGGCCCCTAAGATCAAACGCCTTTACCGGATTCTTTTTGAAACCTTTTTGGAGGACTTCATCCAAGGTCCTTTTCTAAACCCAACCAAACGCTTCCTAAAAAACCTCGACCAAAGATACCGAGAAGAAGAGCCCCCAGAAATAAAAACCCGGGACTTTTTGGCCACCCTAACCGACGACGTCTTTCTCCACATCGCCCGAGAACTGACCATGCCCAGATGGCGTAGCGATTCGATCTAAGCCAAAAACCCTCCCAGATCGCCCCAAGCCACCCCTTTGCGCTTAAGCCCCCGGCCCAGGGATTTAGGCCTGATTTTAGGACCTTGGATAAGCGCAATC
>JAITLH010000364.1 GCA_031277995.1 Deltaproteobacteria bacterium | reverse complement strand
AGCGAAACTTCTCCGGCGCCCCGCGCCAAAAGGCCCACCTGGGGGCCACGGTCATTACCTAGGTTAAGGGGAGCGATAGGGGACTTTTCGCGAAAAATTTCTACCTACCAAACGGTAATTTTTAAAAATATCAATCATATTGGACCCACAAAATAAAGGCCACTGCCTTAAAATACCAATTTTTAGTTCCCTGTCAACAAAAATCGTTTTAAGGACTGACTTTGTTAAAGAACCAAGATTACTATATCCCCGCTTGGTTCCCAACTTGTCCACTATCCAGTTGACCCAACATATAGTCCTCCCCAATACGCGCCTAGCCCAACCGTAACCAGACAAGACGTTTGGGGGGCAAAGACGTTTTGGCCGCCACCCCCACCCTTGACCCATCGATCGAAGACCTCTCCCCCCAATCGAAACGGGCCCGTAATCGGTCAAAATTGGCCCTTAGAACTCATTTGCCGGAGGGGTATGTAGGGAGGTAGCTCCCAAGGCGCTGGAAGCGCTCTAGGGGCTTATACGGCCGTTTTCGATCCAAGGCCGAAAGGGAGCCAAAACATCGCCCCAAGTCTACCCGAAAGGCTAGCCTAAGCCGGGCCCGATCGAGGGGCAAATTTTGAGCCCTGGTTGGGCTTTACTAAATAATATAACTAAGTAAAATTTATAGTTTTTAGTGGAATGAATTTTAAAATACGCTCGGTTAAACATTCAGGTACTTTTGCCGGGGCTTGGGTATATGCTTTTCAAACCCGAGCTTTTACAAGTTAGCGTTCGATTTGTGTAAAAAAAATTTGAATTTTTGCTGATTTAAAGTTATATTAACGGAGCTAAACCATTTTTTTTGCCAAGCCCCGGGAAACAAAGCTTACGACGGACATCAAAAATATCTCATGTTTTTAGAGGCTTAAGTCTGGGCAAAAAGAAAATATTTAGAAAGCTTAGATAGTTATAAAAAACGGCCAGGCCCTGATATAACCTGCTTAACTTACTAATAAATTAGCCCAAAATTCTCGGCCAAGATATTGGGTTTTGAAGCTTAACTTTCTAGGAAAAACCTCCTTGGCCGAGGGCGCCTTAGTCAAAAAATTAACCTCGCGATTAATTGGGCCCATGGCTCCGGGGCTATTCGCCCGCCCGACATGGTGGGATTTTTGACCAGGGGGGAGGCGAAACAAAAGCTCGGCGACTATAGCCTGGTTGCCGGGCCGGGCTTGGCCGAGGCCGTTAAGGGCCTAAAGCCTTGGGGCCAGATTGGCTTGATAGAACTGTCCGGGGTTGGGGGGCTAAAAGGGAGGGAGCGGGCCTAGGAAATGGGGTTTTGATTTTTCGCAAGTAGCGGTTTTTTATAAAATAAATTTTCATGTTTGACTAAGGGACGATTATTTGGCCATTTTTTTAGGAACCGGTGACCCGGGCTTAGGCTTTTTTCTAAAATTTTAGTCACTTAAGGAGCTATCCCAAAAGCTTTAATCTCCAAAGTACTGGGTTTGGCCAAGGGCCTTTGGTTTGTTTCGCTGGCGTCCGAGCCGGCGCGCCCGCCATTGAGCCTTTGCGGTATCTGGCCGAAATTTTAGAACCAAACCTTGTTTAGCCGGGAAGCGGGGACTTTTTGGGCCAGGGGGGTCAGATAATGCCTTTGGGCCTGCCCTTTTGGGGAGGCGCGGGGGGCTGGTTTTTTTTGGCACGGTATGATTATTAAACGATATTTCTAATAATAATGCCTTGGGGGCCGGGTATTTTTCTTGACAATTGGACGATTAGTGACTATGTTATCATAGTTTGATCTGACGATTGGGCTATCTTGGATGGTTTTCCTGGAGGTTTTGGCATGTACGATAGCGAATCGGCCTTGGTTGGTATCGTAATGGGTTCCGATAGCGATATCGCGTTTATGTACCAAGCCGTTGATACTTTGAAGGAATTTGGCATTCCCTACGAAGTCACCATTTGTTCGGCCCATAGGTCACCGGATCGAGCCAGTATCTACGCTTCCAGCGCCAGCGAACGCGGCCTTAAGGTCATTATTTGCGGAGCCGGGATGGCCGCCCATTTGGCCGGGGTCATGGCCGCCTCGACCATTTTACCCGTCATCGCCGTGCCGCTTTCGGCCTCACCCTTGGCGGGCTTGGATTCGCTTTTGTCCAGCGTCCAGATGCCTCCGGGTGTCCCGGTGGCCACCGTGGCCATCAATGGGGCCCGTAACGCCGCCGTTTTGGCCGTCCAGATATTGGCCGTGGCCGATCATGATCTCGCGACGAGTTTAATCGACTTTAAGGAGAAAATGGCCGAGGGCATTGACGCCAAGAATAGAAACTTGCCTTCGTTACTGGACGCGGCCGCGAAAAAGTAGTTGGCCCGTTTTGCGCCAAGCTTTTCACGCGGCTTCCCCTTTGCCTTGAAGCTGAAAAAAGTTTGGCCACGCCTTGTGGCCTTCCTTGGTCGCGGCTTGTCCCTTAAGGCGAACCTTCAAAGCTTTAAATTGGCTTCATAGGCGGCTTCATAGGCGGCTTTTTGTTCGCTTTGTTTGGGGGCGTTTTAAGCGGTTTTCCAGGGAAAATATCCTGGGCTTTGGATTTTAAACCCGGCTAGGCCACGCTCCGGTATGATTTTTACTTTTCCGGCCGTTTGGGCCGGTTGATTTTCTTCCGACCTAGGGTCGGCGGTTTTTTTGGATGAAAAATGTCTAATGGCCCAAAAAGTCAGTCTCTGCGTAATATTGGTATCATCGCTCACATAGATGCCGGGAAGACCACTTTAACCGAGCGGATCCTTTATTACACGGGCCGTACCCATAAGCTGGGCGAAGTCCATGATGGCGAAGCCACCATGGATTTTTTGCCCGAGGAACAGGCCAGGGGTATCACCATCATGAGCGCGGTGACCTCTTGCCAATGGCGCGGAGCCAACATAAATATTATCGATACGCCCGGTCACGTTGATTTTACCATCGAGGTGGAAAGAAGCTTAAGGGTCTTGGACGGGGCCGTGGGCGTATTTTGCGCCGTGGGCGGGGTTCAACCCCAGTCCGAGACGGTTTGGCGCCAAGCCGACCGTTATCGGGTGCCCAAGCTGGTTTTCGTCAATAAGCTTGACCGCGTCGGCGCGGATTTTGACCGGGTCATGGATCAACTTAAAGATCGGCTTTCGGCCAACCCCTTGGTCATCACCAGACCCTTTGGCCAGCAGGAAAACTTCAAAGGGGTAATCGATTGCCTAAGGCAACGTTACTACGTTTGGCCCGAGGATCACCTTGGGGCCGAGATGGTGGATTTGGAGATCCCCGAGGAAGCCGAGATCGAGGCCGCGGCCGGCCGGGAAGCTTTGCTGGAAGCCTTGGTGGAAATAGACGATGGCTTGATGGAAGCCTATCTGGCCGACGAAGAAATCCCTTTGGAAAGGCTCCAAGACGCCATTAGGAAGGCCACCATCGATTTGAAGTTGACTCCGGTCTTCGCCGGGGCGGCCCTACGCAATA
>JAITLH010000274.1 GCA_031277995.1 Deltaproteobacteria bacterium | reverse complement strand
AAACTCCCCTACCGCTGTTCGGCCGCGGTCACAAGCTCCCTGGTCCCGGACGGCCGGGCCGCTTTGGAACACGCCATCACCGCCGCCGGGGCCTGGGCCGGCGGGGCCAGCTTGGCCCTCCAGGCGGCCGGAATCGTCGATAGCATAAATTCCATGAATTTTGAGCAGTTCATAATAGACCTTGAGATGTGGGGCTACTTTGAGCGCCTAAGCCGCCCCATAGAGGTCGACGATGACCGCTTGGCCCTAGACCTTATCTCCAAGACGCCCTCAAGTTACATGGGCGTCCAACATACCCTAAGGTATTTTAGGAAAGAAATACGCGAACCCTTTTTTGGCAAACCCCAAAAGCCCGAGTCCATAAGGCTAATTAACGATCTGGCCACCGAGAGGTTGGCGTTTATCGAAGCCAACAAAATCGAAACCCAGCCCATCGATTCCCCTACCTTAGCCGAGCTAAAGAAGCGTTTAACCCAAAAAGACCCTTCTTTAGCCTCTTTCGTCAACGCTTACTTCCCCATTTAGGTGTCCCAATTAGGAGTCCCAATGAAGCGCTTGATTTCGCCCTTCGCCTTTTTGCCCGCGCCGGCTACGCCGGCTACGCTGGCCGCCTTGGCCGCCCTGGCCGCTTTAACGCTCTTGGCCGTATTTTACCCGGCCGCCCTAAAGGCCGCTACCGAGACCACTCCAATGGCCGCTCCCGGGGCCCCTTTCAAAGTGGCCGTGGTGGAATTTAACCCCGAGCTTAATAACCTTGACGACAACCTCCCCAAACTGGCTAAGGCCCTGGAAGAGGCGGCCGCGGCCGGGGCCAAACTCATCGTGGGGCCGGAGATGTCCACTACCGGCTACGCCTATGTCGATCGCCAAGCCATCGCCCCCTACGTTGACACCATTCCCGGGAAGGCCACGAAAACCCTTATCGAAATCGCCGCCAAACACAAGGCCTATATCGTCGTCGGCCTGGCCGAAAAAAACCCCGAGACGGACCTATATTACAATTCCTCGGTCCTCGTTGGCCCCGAGGGCATCGTGGGCGTTTACCGCAAAAGCCATCAGTGGGAAACCGAGGAACATTGGTCCAGCTGGGGCGATCTGGGCGTTCCGGTATTCGATACCGAGCTGGGCCGAATAGCCATTAACATCTGCTTTGACTCGGCCTTCTTTGAGCCCCCGAGATTGGCCGCCCTGGGCGGGGCCGACATCCAGGCCTTCCCCACCAATTCCACCTCCCAAGCCGTCTGGGCCCTCCAGGCCCGGGCCCTGCAAAACGGCTATTACGTCCTAAGCGCCAACCGTTCCAATACGGAACTGGACTTTAGCATGATCGGGGCCAGCGCCATCTGGTCCCCGGAGGGAAAACTCCTGGCCGAGGCCCCTTTGATAAAAAGCAAAGACCAGGACGTAAACGATCCGACCATCATTTACGCCGAAATTGACCCCAAACTCTACGACAACGCCGCCAAAGCGCGCCTTAACCGGCGCCGCCCCGAACTCTACGCCGATCTGATGCTAAAAATAAGCCCCTGGGACTACAAGGCCTCAACAGAGCCCAAGGAAGTAAGCGCCCTCACCCTCCAATACGCCCCCCTGGCCGACCCGGCCCAGGCCTTGGCCAAGATCGAAGAACTAATCTTAGCCGAGCTTAAAAACGGCCCGGTCGATTTGGTGGTTCTGCCCGAATACGCCCTAACCGGCCCGCCCAAAGACGCTACCCAAGCCGCCTCCCTTGCCGCCTCCTGGGCCGAGGCCGCGAATGGCCCCAACATAACCCGCCTTAAAGACTTGGCCAAAAAGAACGCCTTTCACCTGGCCTTTGGTTTTATCGAAAAGGACGGCCAAAACCTTTACTCCACCGTAGCCCTCCTGGGCCCGGACGGCCATGCCCTGGGCCTCTACCGCAAAACCCACCTCCTGGAAACCGAGTTGGCCTGGGCCACCCCCGGTGACGCCTTTATAATCGTCTCCACCCCCCTAGGGAAAATCGGCCTCATGTCGGGCGGCGAGGAATTGTTCCCGGAAGTGGCCGGTATCCTAACCGTGAAACGCGCCGACCTTATCGTCCTTCCCGCCGCCTGGGATCTTTCCTACGGGGCCACCCTCGCGGCCAACCTCGAGATGACCAAAAACCCTTACCCACCCTTCGCTTCCAGCCTCTGGGACAGCGTGGCCTTGTCTAGCCAAGCCTACACCTTGGTGGCCAATTTCTCCGGCGGCGACAAAAACTTCGCCGGGGCCGGGGGCCTCTACGCCCTCGATCCCCTTTACGGCCTGGACCAAACTTCCTTGCCCCAACAAAACCTTGAGACGGCCCACCGGGTCAAATTCACCACCCTGGCCAAGGACTGGTGGTTTAACCAAGGCCACGTCGCCGCCATGAGACGCCCGGAAATGTACCTGCCCTTGATTAAAAAACCAACCCCCCAAGGAAACGCCAAATAAACCACCGAAATAGACCAAATAAACCCCCCCGAAACGGGGCGACACCCCCGATTAGCCAAAAATAAAATCCCATTGGGGCGCCAACAACGCCCCCAATGGGATGGCAAAAAAAAATAATCTCGAAATTAGACAACCAAAAAAACCCCCACCGGGGCCTTAACAAAGTCCCTAATGGGGCCAAAATAAAAACATTTCGAAATGGCACGG
>JAITLH010000266.1 GCA_031277995.1 Deltaproteobacteria bacterium | reverse complement strand
GTATGGGCGAACGTCGGCCGTGCGTTGGCGATCGAAGTTAAAATCCCGGATTTTGAATAAGTTAACGGCCAGGAGCCATTTTTTTTTGGCCTTGGCCAAAAGCGACTCGGCCAGAAAGGAATCGAAGATGTCCGGAAAAAGGGTCAGGACCTCAAATTCAATCATTGGTCCAAAAGCCCCGGAAGCTCGGAGACGACCAATCGCCCGGCGATCAGGTCAACCTCCGGGACCGAATCCTCGGAAAAGGGGACCAGGGTTTCATGGCCCTCGGAATCGTTTATGACCAGGACCAAAAATTCCCCTTGCTCCAAAAGGCTTTTGACCCGGCCCAAGATCTTGCCCCCGGTGGTCACGGCTTCCAAATTAAGCAAATCCGCTTGGTAATACTCGTCCTCGTCGGGTTCGGGCAAATCCGTCCTGGCCACGGCCAAGGCCGAGCCCGTAAGTTCGGCGGCCGCGTCCCTGGTCGAGTACCCGCCAAGCTTAAGTATGAACCCGCCGGGAATGATCTTGCCCTTGTAGTCGCGAATGGCGATGGGTTCTTTACCCTCAAGGCGCGGAATGAGCCATAGCCTCGGGGCTTTTAAGGCCGTGTCCGGGTCCCTACCGTAATAGGCAACCTTGACCGCCCCATGGACCCCATGCGGCCTTAAAACCTTACCCAGCGTTATGAGATTTGGGCTATCCATAAAAATATGGCTATCTCTACCAACCAAAGTTTTTACTCGCCAAAAACTTACAAGCCCCGCCCCCCACGGTTACCCGTAAACGGCAAGGGTTTTTGGGTGTCCCAGGATCTTGGCGTTTTGAACCCCAACCTAGCCCCGCCCCACGGTTACCCGTAAACGGCAAGGGTTTTTGGGGACGTCCCGGTTCGTCCTTAGGAAGTACTTAGGACGATTTGCGCTTAAGCAAGCTGGCCACGGTTTCGGTGGGCTTGGCCCCTTTGGCGACCCAGGAATCGAGAAGTTCGCGCTTAATTTCGACCAGGGCCGGATTCTTGTTGGGATCGTAAAAACCCACGATTTCAAGGAAACGTCCGTCGCGTTTGGCGGCGCTATCGGCCACGACCAAACGGTAAAATGGTTTTTTCTTGGCGCCCATGCGGGCCAGTCTGACTTTGAGGGCCATTGTTATTTTCGCTCCTATTGGCTATAGCCTTAGGCTTAATTAGCCACGGTTCATTGTTTTACGGTAGCTAACCGCGGTTTTCGGTAACCCTAGGCTACCCACAAAAGGGCGGAACGCGTCCGCCCAAAAATTCGATTGCTCAAAAAACTTAAAGCGACCTTTAGGTTTTATCGCCAATGGGTTTTGGCGAAAAACGGCCGCGATAGGTTTTAGAAATAACGGCGCCCCCGGCCTTTGCCCTTGCCCCTACCCATTTGGGGGGCGCCGCCGCCGGGAAAGCCGGGTAAATTTCCCGAGAGCAGTTGGCGCTTCAGGGCGTCAATGCCGCCGGCCCTGGAAGTCTGTTTGATGATTTTTAACATTTGCTCAAAGACGGTCATGAGCTGGTTAACTTCGGTTATCGAGTTGCCGCTACCGTTGGCGATGCGTTTACGCCTGGAGGTATTTATGATCGCGTGGTTTCGGCGCTCTTCGAGGGTCATGGAATCGATCATGGCCGTAAGGGAGGTCAGCGTCTTGGGGTCGTAATCGGCGTTTTTTATTTGCTTTAGTTTTCCCAGGCCGGGAATCATGCCGATTATCGACTGAAGCCCGCCGATCTTACTCATGGTGACCAGCTGCTTTTTAAAATCGTCAAAGGTGAATCTGCCCTTCATCAGCTGTTGGGCCTGTTCCAGCTGTTCCTGTTCGGAGATGTGTTCCTTGGCTTTTTCTATTAAGCTTAAAACGTCACCCATGCCCAGGATTAGGGAAGCCATCCGGTCGGGATGGAAGGGCTCCAAGGCGTCGGCTTTTTCGCCCACGCCGATGAACTTTATGGGGGTGTCGGTTATGGCCCTGATGCTCATGGCCGCCCCGCCCCTGGCGTCGCCTTCCATTTTGGTCAAGATGACCCCGGTGAGGCTTAGCTTTTTGTTGAAATTGGCGGCGATGTTGACCGCTTCCTGGCCGGTCATGGCGTCGGCCACCAGTAGGATCTCCTGGCTCATGGTGACCGATTTGATGCTCTCAAGCTCGTCCATCAATTCCTGGTCAATGGAAAGCCTACCGGCCGTGTCGATAATAATCACGTTGCAACCGATTTGGCCGGCCGTGACCAGGGATTTTTTGGAAATGTCCGTCGGGGTCATGGCCGTGGTCGAGGGAAAAACCGGGACGTCCAGATCGGCCCCGAGCTTGGTCAATTGCTCAATGGCCGCGGGCCTGGCCACGTCCGCTGGGACCAACAAGGGGCGAAAGGTCCTTTTCTTTAAATAAAGGGCCAGTTTTCCGGCCGTGGTGGTTTTGCCCGAACCTTGCAAGCCCACGAGCATGATCGGCCAAGGGGGATCTCCCTTAAAGTTAAGGTCCTGAAACTCGACGCCCATCATCTCGGTTAGTTCCTGATAGACGATGTTTATGACCTGCTCGCCCGGGGAGAGGCTCTTTAAGACATCCGCGCCCAGGGCCTTGTCGCTAACCGAGATCAAAAAGTCCTTAACCACTTTATAATTGACGTCGGCTTCAAGCAGGGCCAGCCTTACGGCCCGAAGGGCTTCCTTAAGGTCGCCTTCGCTAATCGAATTTCGACCGCTGATTTTCCTAAAAACGTCGGATAGCCTGTCTGACAATTTCTCGAACATCAATCTTCACCGAAATTTTTTTGGCCCCGACCAAACGGGCGGGGTAGCTAATGATGGGATGGGCTCAAAACGCCCAAGGGACGCGGCTAAATGGGACACGGCCAGGCGATCCGGCCAAGCGGCGCGGCCATGAGACATGGCCAAACGGGACGCGGCTTACTGGGCTTCGAGTAAGTCCCGGCCTTCAATCATGGCCTGGAGGCCCACGGGCAACTGGACCTTGGCCGTGACGCGGCCAAAGTTAGTCCACCACTCGTAAGCCGAGTTTGAGATGGCCGCCTTGGCCGTCGTTTGGAGATTGTAGAGTTCGCCTTCGGACAAAAGCGAGGGATCGGCCTCTTCGACGTCGCTTACGGCCAAGACCACATAGCCCTCGTTTCCGGCGGCCTCAACCCTGATGGGGTTTTCGATCAAATCGCCCTTAACCGAGAGCTTAAAAAACTCGGCGGCCAAGCTGGCCGGATCGGTCTCGGCCAAATAAGCCCCGGCCGAATAAAACTGCATGCGGGAAAAGGGCTCGGTCGTGTTGACTTCCACCAGGGCGGGCAAGTCCCCAATCATGTCTTCCCAATGGAGGCTTTCGGAGGATTTTATGAAGTTTTTGGCCGCTTCCAAGGTCAAATCGCGGGAAACTTTTTTTTGCCAAGCCTCGATGGCTATGGGCCTTACGGTCTCGTCTTCGACGGGTTTTACGAAGGATTCCAGTTTTTCGATTGGGGTATACAAAATGATGCGCTCGGGGTTTTCCACCGGATCCCCGGCCTGGCCAATGGGCGTCTCCAAAGCCGCCCTGACCAAGTCATCGTCCTCGGCCAAAAAGGGCGGGGCGTCAGAGGCGTCCCCAAAAAGTTCGGTGTCCTTGGTCTCCAGGCCAATGGAGCTGGCCGTGTCGGCAAAAACCTGGGCGTCCAGGTTGGAGGTGGGGAGGATATCGATTAGATCCTCGATCCTATTGACGGCCAGCCTTCTGGCCTTTCTTTGGGTGACTATCTCGGTGAGTTCCGTTTTGGCTTCTTCCAAGGTGGGCTGGTGGGCCGGGCTGTAATCTTCGACCAACAAAACGTGGTAGCCAAAAATGCTTAGGACGGGGCCGCCGGGTTGGCCCAAATTGTCTTTGCCTTCGCCAAAAACGTAATCCTCGATCTGGGGTAAGTTCTGGCCCCTTCTGATGGCGCCCATGGACCCGCCCTGGGAGGCCGAGGCCGTGTCTTGGCTTAATTCTTGGGCCAGGGCCTTAAAGTCCTCGGTTTTGGACCTCTCGAAGGCCTCCTGGGCCTTTTTTTCGGCCTCGGCCCTTTCTTCCTCGGTGGGGCTCAAACTCGGAAACCTAATGAGAATCTGGCTAACCGTGGCTTCCTCGGGCTTGGATAACGTTTCCCTTTCGTCAAAGTAAGCGTTGGCCAAATCGTCCTCGGTCACCTCGACTTGGTCGATAAAATCGGCGAAATCGACTTCCGCGTATTTGAGGCTGACCTTGGCCGGGGTCCGAAAAAGTTCGAGATTTTCGGAATAAAAAGCCACGATCTCGGCCTCGGTCGGGACCTGGTCGGTTTCGTAGGCCGATTCCGGGAAAAAGGCGTAATCCAAAATGAGCTTGTCGTTGGTGAAATGGTATTCGTCGTAGACCGCCTCGATGGGGACGAAGTTTAAGCTCTTTAAAAATTCCGAGGTGTCGCCGATTAGCAAATCCTCGGACAAATTGGCCTCAAAGGCGGCCAAGGACCGATTAAAGAGCCTGGGCACGAGATCTTGGTAAGTGGTCAAGCTAAAACGCCCGTCCACCATGAACATGGGATTGGTCTTGACCGCGTCGATCAGTTCTTCCTGGGAAGTCTCCCGGCCCGTTTTTTTGGCCAAGGCCAACAAGTTTTGCCTATCGATCAAATAAAACAAGGCCTGCTGCCTGGCCACGATCTCGTCGGCGGGCGTTAAGGGCGTTCCTTGCCTTTGCTCCCGAAGCTGCTCGTTTACGTTATTTAGGAGCTCGGAATAAGTATACTGGCTAACCGGCTCTCCGTTTATGCGTATGTCCTCCGGGGATCCGGTATCCTGGCCGCCTATG
>JAITLH010000243.1 GCA_031277995.1 Deltaproteobacteria bacterium | reverse complement strand
CCTTTCTTCGTAGGCTGAAACCCCTCAAACATATTGGAGCCTATGGCCTCCGCTGTGCTTTCCAGCGTCTCCAAATCGGGAAACGGAACATCCATAATCGTCAGCGCCCCGCGATTGATCGCGATTGGTGCGTAGGCCATAATCTGCGCCTCCTTCACGCGCCGGCTTCTTCCGGCGAACCTTTTATCGGTATCGGGCAGATGTCTTTCATCCGCGCTTTCGGTCTTTCGTCGATTCCCCGGCGTTCAATATAGGCATTGTAAATGTCCACGATTGAACGCTGGACGGTAATATCGGGTATCGGTATCTTTACTTCGCGCGTATCTTCCCGGTTAAAGGTTTCACGGGCGCTTCCCCACGAATCGAATCGCGCGAATCGGTCAAAATCTGGTCTATTGAAGAAAATCCGCGAATGGCTCGGTATCAGCTTTTCTTTGTCGCCGACTTCAAATGCCACATAAGATGACGAGCGAACGTAGGTGTCATCAGAGCCGTTATGGGCAAGGGAGATTTTCTCCCCGTTTCTGGAGGTAACAGTAACATACGCAAAAGCGTCAGGGTTAACCAGATAGTAAGGTTTGGGTGAAACCCCTTCCATATCGGCTTTGGTTTTGATTGCGGACGTGAAAGTAAGATATGGGGCGCGCGAAAATATTTCAGTAGGAAATCCAAAATGCCTTAGACATCGCGAAAGAAAGGATTTGCGCGAATCGCCGAAAATAAACTTTTTTGAAAAAATACCTTTACAAAAGCGGTCATTCTTTCTCGGCCGGGGTTAAAAAGGTTAAAATAAACTAGAGCTTATGTACCACGTAAGTCACGACGCCCCAGACCATGGTGTCTTCGCGCTCGGTAATGTCGATCTGGGCGTAATCGGGGTTTTCCGGGGCCAAAAAGATTTTTCCGTTTCTTTTTTTTAGCCTTTTGACGGTAAGCTCCCCATCGATGGAGGCTATGACCACGCTGCCTTGGGCGGTGGGTTTGGAGCGATCCACCACCAGTAGGTCCCCGTCGTTAATCCCGGCCCCGCTCATGGAATCGCCGCTTACCCTTAGAAAAAAAGTGGCCGCCGGGTTTTTTACCACCAGGCGCTGCAAATCCAGAAAATCCGTGACGTAGTCGTCGGCCGGGGAGGGGAAACCGGCCGAGATGTTTTCCAGAAAAAAGGGGCTACCCAGTGGCCTTGGCCCGTCCGGGGTCTTGGCCCCGATGACGGTCAACTTGGGTTCGCTTTTAAGGTTCATGTTCATATCCGAAATTCTCTGACGTTTTTACCCACAATTAGGCGAAATCTAATTCCTGATTATATCAAAAGTTCGTTTTTAGGGCAACAAAAAAATAGAAAGCCGGTAAGGTTTTTTCTAACCCCAAAACCATTTGGCCCCAGGGTTTTTGGCCAAAAACCCTGGGGCCCAAAAAATAAGAAGCCCCCTTAGTCCCTCTCGAGTATGGCCGAGGCCTTGAAGGGTTTGGCCAGCCAGGTTATGGCCACCATGAAAACGTAGCAGATGGCGCAGAGTTTAAAGATCTCGGCCCCGGCCAGGATGTTTCCCTGGATGGAAATTTGCCTGGCCAGATAGCCGGCCGCCTGTTCTTGGGACATGCCCAGGTTGGTAAGGCCCGTCAAGGCGTCTATGGCCACTGGGTTATAGGGATCCACGTGGCCGCTTAGGCGAACGTGGTGAAGGGCCTCGCGCCTTTCCCAGATGGTCGTGACCGCCGAGGCGCCGATGGCCCCAAATAGCGTCCGAACGCAGTTAAACACGCCCGAGGCGCTGGCTATTTTTTGGGGATCCATGCCAATGAAGCTTAGCGAGTTTATGGGGACGAAAAAGCAGGCTATGGCCACGCCCAAAAAGACCTGGGGGACGACCACGAAATGTAAGCCGACTTGGGGGCAAAAGTTGGATCGGTAATAGGAAATGAGCATGAATACCGCGAAACCAAAGGAGATGAGGTAGCGCTGATCGATTTTGCTCCCAAAGCGGCCGATTATGGGCGTGGTCAAGATGGGGATAAAACCCACCGGGGCCGTGGCCAGGCCCGCCCAAAGGCGGTAAAACCAAAGTTGGATTGCAAAAGAAGGGGCAGCAAAACCACCATGCCCATGTAGAGCATCATGCCCAGGCTAATTAGGGTCAAACCCACGGTGAAATTCCGGGACTTAAAAAGGCTTAAATCGATTAGGGGTTCGCGGTTTTTGGACTCCCAAACGATGAGAAGGGTAATCCCGACCGCGGCCAGGACGCTTAGGGTCAGAACCTCTTGGGAATTAAACCAATCGAGCTCGCGGCCTCGATCGAGGACCAACTGGAATGAGCCCACGCCTATGGCCAATAAGCCAAAGCTGGTGGCGCTCCATTTTGGTTTGGACAGCTTGGTTTCCCGATCGGCCAAGGTTAGGTGGGCCAAAACCACCACGGCCAGCCCGATGGGAACGTTTATGATAAAAATCCAGCTCCAGTGGAAATTGTCGCTAATGTAGCCGCCCATGATGGGCCCCAAGACCGGGGCCACCGAAACGGTGGTTGACCACAGGGCTATGGCCATCATCATGAGGCGCTTGGGGTAATTGTTCATCAGTAGCGTTTGGGCCAAGGGCATCATCGGGGCCCCCAAAGCGCCTTGGAGCACCCTAAAAATAATGAGAATCGAGAGATTGGTGGAAAGGCCGCAAGCCAGGGAAGTTAGGGCGAAGAGGGCCGACGACCAGATAAAAAGCCGCACTTCCCCAAATTTTTGCCCCAGTCTCCCGGTTAAAGGTAAGACGATGGCGTTGGCCACGCCGTAAGTGGTAATCACCCAAGTCCCCTGCGAATAGGAGGCCCCCAGGTTTCCGGCGATGGTGGGAACGGCCACGTTCGCGATGGTGGCGTCGATAACCTGCATGAACGTCGCCAAGGGCAGGGTAAAGGTTAGGATGATGAGTTTGAGGCCGCTTAGGGGCGGCCTTTGATCCGTTGGTCGATTCATGTTTGTCCCGAGTCCGGGCCCGGTTTTTTTCCGGCCCAATTGGCCAAGAAAAAAAAGCCAAACGGCCGGCCTTGAAGGCCGGCCATGTTGGCCGGTTAAAAAAGCCCCGGGGAATACGTTAAGTTCTTGGCGCCAAATCCGGGGCCTTTTCTTTAACCCCGGCCGTTTCCGGGGGGCCGGGGCTTAGGTTTTCGGTCATGATGGCCTCGATTAAACTCTCCAAGCCCTTGAGGTCATCGTCGGTTTCGAAGGACTTCATGGAAGAAAGGCTTGGCTCGGTTGGCGCCGGGCCGGGAGAATCGTTGATTTTGACCCTGACCTTAAGCGATAAGCCCAAAAGAAGGGGGTTTTTGTCAAGGTCTTGTTTGTCCAAAAGGATCTTGACCGGGACCCTTTGGACTACCTTAATCCAATTGCCGGTGGCGTTTTCCGCCGGAAGGAGGGAAAAAACGCTCCCGGTCCCGGCCGACAAGCCCAATACCCGGCCGCGATAGGTGGCCGAACCACCATACATGTCGGCCGACACGATTACCTCGTGACCCGGCCTTATGCGCCCCAGCTGGCTTTCTTTGAAGTTGGCCTCAACCCAGACCTCGTCCAAGGGGACGATGGCCATAAGGTTGGTGGCCTGGGTAACGTAGGCGCCCACCTGGACGGTCCTTCTGGCCACCCGCCCCGAGGCCGGGCTTTTTATTTCGCAGCGCCTCAAAGACAGCCAAGCCTCCCTTAGTTTGTGGACGGCCAATTTTACCTGGGGATGATCCTTTACCCCAAAGCGCCCCACCAAAAGTTCCTTGGCCGCGAATTCGTGTCTGGCCGCCTCAAGGTTGGCTTGGGCGGCGACGGTTTGCTGCCGATAACGCTCCACTTCCTCGGCCGTGACCGAGGATCCGGTTTTTAGGTTTTTTCTTCGGTCGTATTCGTTTTCGACCAAGGCCAGATCGCTTTGGCGGGCTTTGATCAAAACCTCCAGGCGCTCGAGTTCCCTTTTTTGGCTGGACAGTTGCCTAACCGCCTGGGCCAGTTCTTCCTGGGCTTTTTTAAAGGCCAATTCGGCGTCGGTGGTACTAAGCTTAACCAAGACCTGGCCGGCCTCGACCTTTTGGGTATTGTCAAACAAAATCTCCGAGACCCTTCCGGCGGTTGAGGGGCTTAGGCGAATCTGGTTTCCGACCACGTAGGCGTCGTCGGTAGTTACGTAAGGCCTTAGAAAAACAAACCAGTAGGCCAGCCAAGCCAAGCCCAAGATCAAAAAGACCGAGATGGCCCGGCCGATGGCCTGGCCTCCCCCGCCCTTAGCCCCGGCGGGCGCCGCCTTTAAGTCGTCGCCCTTAAAATCGCCCGGCTTGGGGCCTTTATTCGTTTCCATTTTTCATACCCACGCGCGCTCCCTTAAGGCGAATCCGCCGGCCCGGCCCGGCCCTGGCCCGGCCCGGGGCCAGCGGCTTAGGCCCCCAAGGCGTTTTTTTCGCATGATAACCCAAAAAGCTTTGGCCCGAAAACTTTTTCGCCAAACCCCTAAAACCAAAAGCGATATCCCCCAAGGCTTAAGGCCGTTATTTTAGCTTTCCGGCGTCCTTGGCGGTTAAGCCTTCCAGTATCGAGGCCCAAACGTGACGGTTTACGGTTTCTTGGTCGATTTTAACGTTCCAGACCGAGGACCAGGTCTCCAGCCCCAGCCTGGGTAAGTATATAAGGGCCAGCAAGGTCTCGAAGACCAGTTCCGGGACCAAGAGCGGGTTAATGAGCCCTTGCCTTTGCCCCAGTTCAATCTTTTCCTTAAAAAGGCGTAGCCTATTTTCCCCGATTAAGGAACCCATGAAAACCTTTAACCGGCCGTGGGCCCCGGCCAGCTCCCTACTCCAAAGGGAACCGTACCAAGGGACGCCCGTAAAGACTTTGCTAAGGCGCGTATGGAATTCCCTAAGCATCTCCAAGGGCCCGATGTCCAACTCGGCCGCCTCCCAAACCGAGTCCGAGAGGGGCTTAAGGTATTTGAGCAAGGTGGCCCGTATCAAGGTTTCCTTGTCTTTGAAGTGATAGTGGACCATGGCCGGGGTCAGGTTGGCGTTTTTGGCGATTTCCTTAATGGTGGTCCCCTGGATGCCTTTGTCGGATATGACCAAAATGGCCTCCTGGCACAAAATCTCCTTGGTGTCCACGTTTTTTATTAAGGGAATCCGCCCGGCCGGCCTACGCCCGGCCGTTATCCCGTTTCCGCCCCGGTTTTCCGTTTTGCCAAGCCCTTCGGGCCGCCCTTTATCCTTAATCGCCGGGTCTTTTATCTTTTCCCCGGCTCCGGTTTTTCTTTCTCCCATAATCTCTCCCCCATTCTCGCGGCCAATGGCCAAACGTCTACCCCCGGCGCGGCGCGCCCCACCCGCGGATCTTAGGCGGGTCATTTTTTCGCCCAAAGGGCCCA
>JAITLH010000235.1 GCA_031277995.1 Deltaproteobacteria bacterium | reverse complement strand
GGCCCTTAAGCGACGCGGGTTTGCCAGGAAATAACTTTATTTCCATTCACGGCATTATACAACAAAAAGGACCGCTTCCAAAAAAAAGCCCCCGAAAGGCTTAAAGCCAGCGTCATTGGGCCAGCGTCCTTGGGCCCTGGGCCCAAAGCCCCGGCTAACCGGGCCAGGCGGGCGGCGATAATTACTTGATGTCTATGGGCGGTTTTTGTATAATAAATTTATAGTTTAACTTACATAAAAATTGTCCATAAAATATTTGGTCTAGTCAAAAAAACCTCACTAAATCTAGCTTAAATTAAATCGCCAACTTACTTTAGTTAAGAGTATTGACAAATTTTTACCAATTGGTATTTTTTACTACCCATTGGTTTAAGGCGGCCAAGCCCCGAAAGGTCGCCTCCCTTGGCCCAAAGTTTTTTGTAACTAACGGAGTGTTTAATGATTGACTCACCCAATCGATCCGCTTTTTTTAGGCGCTTTTCTTTTTTGGCCTGGGCTTATTCGGCTTTTGTGTCCTTTGCGGCCTTGGCGACCTTGGCGCTTTTGGGGCTCTTTTTCGCGTCGCCCCTTTTGGCCGGGGACCTTTACGAGGGGCGGGTCGAAAGGGTGGTTGACGGGGATACCATACAGCTTTTGACCGGCGATTACGAGCGCGTCCGGGTCCGGCTTTATGGCATAGACGCCCCGGAAAAAAACCAGGACGGGGGGCAAGCTTCCCTGGCCGCCTTAAAAAACCTAATCGAGGGGCGCTTGGTTACCGTGGACGTTCTTGACGTTGACCGCTATAGCCGTTTGGTGGGGCTTATTTATCTGGACGGGGAATCGATTAGCCAAACCATGATTGCCTTGGGGCAGGCCTGGGTCTACGAGGCTTATTGCAAAGTTAAGGTTTGCCAGGATTTTAGGGCCGCCCAGGGTCAGGCCCGGAGGGATAAGTTGGGCCTATGGGCTGACCCTGACCCAAGGCCCCCCTGGGAACACCGAAGGTCCAAAAGAAATTAGGGGGCGGCGAAATCGGGACCTAAGGGGCGCCGCTGACCCCTCCCAAAAAAAACGCCCCGCGAATGGCCCCGAAAGGGGGCCGGCGATTTGAAATTAGCTTTAAGTTTTCGCCCATAGGTTGGGGCGGAAAGTGGGAAAGGTAAGGCCATGCAACCCAGGATGAAAAAACAAGCCCTGGCCCAGGAGGAGATTCAAAAACTCTTGGAACGGGAAAAAGTTGGCCATTTGGCCACGGTCGGCCCTGACGGCCCTTACGTAATCCCGGTAAATTACGTAATTTACGAGGGCAAGGTTTACGTCCATGGCCGCAAGGAAGGGGGGCAAAAATACGACAACATCGGCTTCGACCCGAGGGTTTGCTTTGAGGTCGCGAGGGACCACGGTTACGAGGTCGGGGACACCCCTTGCAAAACCGAAACGATTTACGAGAGCGCCATCGGCCGGGGGCGGGCCCGGATCTTAGAGGGCGAGGAAGGGCTCACCGAAAAAGTTCTGTTGGCCTTCGCGAAAAAATTCGCCGCCCATTTGACCGATCCGGTCATTCCCCAAGAAAAGGCCAAGATAACGGGCATAATCGAGGTCTCCATCGACGAGTGGACGGGCAAGCATTACAAAAAACCGGCCTAGGCCGCGCCGGCCTAGGCTTGGGGCCAAGGGCTAGTGGCTTGGGGCCAAGGCTAACCTACGGTCCGTCAGCCTTGGCCGATGATTTTAACGTAGTATTTACGGGTTCTGGGGGGGTCGAACTCGCAAAAGTAGACGCCCTGCCAGGTGCCCAGAAGTAGTTTGCCGTCTTGGATTATGATAGTGGCGCTTGAGCCGATGACGGAGGCCTTAAGGTGGGCCTTGGAGTTTCCCTCCAAGTGTTTGAATTCCGGGCGATCCGGGAAGGCCCGGGCCAGGCCCAAAATTAAATCGCCGACTACCGAGGGGTCGGCGTTTTCGTTTATCGTTATCCCGGCCGTGGTGTGGGGACAGTAAACCAGGGCCAGGCCGGAAGTGACCTTGGAAGCCTCTAGGGCTTTTTGGACGTTTGGGGTGATGTCGTAGAAATTTTCGTCGGGGGCGCTAAGCTTATATTCAAATAGCATGGGGGATCTTCCTTTGGGTTGCCAAAGCCGCAAGCGGCCAAATTTAGGGCTTTTCCAGGACCTCGTCCACCCATCTGGGGACGGCTTGCGAGGCCGGGCCGTAGTAGCCCTTGTCGTAGAGATTGGCCGCCCCGGTGGGGGCGAGGTTAATCTCGACCGCGGGAACGTTTAAACCCTTGACCACGCGTAGGTACGAGGCGGCCGGGTAGACCACGCCCGAGGTGCCGATGGAAACGAAGAGATCGCATCTGGCGAGGTTTCGTTCGATCTCTTCGAGGTGGTAGGGGATCTCCTCAAACCAAACCACGTCGGGCCTAAGGCGGCCCTGGGCTTGGCAAACGGGGCAACGGTCCTCCAAGGTTAGATCCTTTAGCCACTCGAACTTTTTATGGCAGGCCTCGCATTTGGCCCAAAGCATCCGGCCATGCGTGTGGCAAACTTGTTTACTGCCCCCTCGCTCGTGGAGGTTATCGACGTTTTGGGTAACCAAAAACAAAGGCGGCTTGTCCTTACCCCGGCTTGGTTTTGCCCCTGGCCGCTTGGTAAGCTCGGCTTCCAGCCTGGCCAAGGCCAGGTGGGCGGCGTTGGGGGCGACGTTATCTGACAAAAGTTCCCGGCGCCGGAAATTGTAAAAATCCAAAACCCGCTTGGGGTCTTTCTTAAAGGCCCTGGGCGTGGCCACGTCCTCGATATTGACCTTGGTCCAAAGGCCGTCTTTGTCCCTAAAGGTATCCAGGCCGCTCTCCTTACTAATCCCAGCCCCCGTCAAAACGAATATCATTTTCCCCTCCCAATGGCCCTTTGGCGAACCGATCGATGGAATTTGGGCGTTTGGTTTTTGAAAAAAACGCCCGGGGCGCCAAGCTCGTTTTTCTAAAGTATACCCCCATTGTCGAAAAAAGCCCAAACCCGGTTGGGCTTTTTTTTCGCGCCCGGCCGGGGCGCCGGCCCTATTCGTTTTAAGATTGTCAGGAAATTTTGACCGTTTTTGGCCGGGCCGTGATTTAGGGCCATATCTTTGACGCTTTTTCAAAAGCCTAATTTTTACGGGATTTTGGAGGGCGATTGGGCCCTGTCAAAATTTTATGTTGCCATTCTCACCTAAAAGCGATATATTGGTGTCATAAGAAAAAATCAAAAAACTTTGGGCGGCGGCTGGGCGTAAAGCGCGTTTGGTTTAAAGGCTTCCAATAATCGCCCATTGGCGACGCGGCCCATTGGCGATTTGTTTTTACCAAGCGATCGCCCCCAAGGCCAAGGGCCTGGGTGGCGAAGGTTTGGTAAACCCGGGAGAAGGGGATCGATGAACTCGGTTGAAAGTCAGGTTATGGTTATCCTTGGGGCCAGGCCTCGGGAGGCCAGGCATTTATTGGCCATTCTCCAGGAGATCCAGGCGGCCTTTAGGTATTTGCCCAAGGAGGCCTTACTGATCGTGGCCGGGGCGCTGGGGATTTCCGCGGCCAGGGTTTTTTCCGTGGCCGGGTTTTACAAGGCCCTTTCCTTTACCCCAAAGGGCGAACGGCTTTTGACGGTCTGTCAAGGGACGGCTTGCCACCTTAGGGGGTCCGGAAAACTAATCGAATCACTGCAATCGCGCCTGGGGTTTAAGATCGGCCAGAGTTCGTCCGACGGACGCCTGGGCCTGGAATCGGTAAACTGTTTGGGCGCTTGCGCCTTGGCTCCGGTGGCCACGGTGGACGGGGCCGTCCACGGCCATCTGACTCCCGAAAAAGCCTTGGAACTTATTTAGTTCGGCTTTGACGGGGCCCCCCGACCAGGGCCTTTTAGGGGTCGGGGAAGGCTAGGGTGCCATAAGGCTGGCCAAGCCACTTAATAAGACGCCGGCCAAGAAGGTCGGCGTTTGGCTAGCCTGTAGGCTTTGGCCAGCCTTTTTTATATTCGTTCCCGGTTTTTTTCAAAGCCGCGGCCCCAAACGGGGCCCCGTTTGGGGCCAAGGGCCGCCCTTTCTTTGGTGGGACATGCTTTTAAAGGATCAAGCGGGGCTCGAAGCTCTGAGAAGCGGCCTAATCGCGGGCCCAAAACCGACCAGACGGCTCTGGGTTTGTGGCGGCCCGGGTTGTTTGGCCTCGGGGGCGGCCAAGATCCAAGAGGCTTTGGTTAGGGAGGCCAAGGGCCAAGGCCTTAACTTTGAAATTGAGTTTCGGGCCGATCTGACCGGCTGTTTGGGCCTATGCGAAAAAGGCCCCTTGGTCGGGGTCGAGCCCGAAGGTTTTCTCCTGGAAAAAGTCGCTTTGGCGGATTGCCCGGAACTGGTTTTCGAAACCCTCCGCCATGGCCGCCCCATCGAAAGGCTTCTGGCCGCGAGAGATCGCTTCAAATCCCATCCCTTCTACCAACCCCAGGTTCGTCAAATCACCCGCCGTTTCGGGCAAACCGTTCCCGGAAGCTTAACCGATTATCTCAAAACCGGAGGCTACAAGGCCTTGGGCCTGGCCCTAACTACCCTTAGCCCCGCCGAAGTTTCCCTCATGGTCGAAAGATCCGATCTTAGGGGCCGGGGCGGTGGCGGTTTTCCGGCCGGGCGCAAGTGGGCCTCTTGCCGCTTGGCCCCGGGCTCGGTTAAGTACGTACTGGCCAATGGCGACGAGGGCGACCCCGGGGCTTTCATGAACCGCAGCCTCATGGAGGGCGATCCTTTCTCGGTTATCGAGGGCATGACCTTGGGGGCCTACGCGGTCGGCGCTTCCAAGGGATTTATCTACGTCAGGCATGAGTATCCGCTCTCGGTGGAAAGGCTAAACCGGGCCATACAATCGGCCGAGAAATCGGGCCTATTGGGAAGAAACATCCTGGGCGGTTCCTTTGGTTTTAGCCTGGAAATCGTCGAGGGCGGGGGCGCCTTCGTTTGCGGCGAATCGAGCGCCCTAATGGCTTCCGTCGAGGGCCGGGAGGGCCAGCCTAGGGTTAAATACGTTCGCTCGACCGAAAAGGGCCTATGGGAGGCCCCAACCCTCCTTCAAAACGTCGAGACCTGGGCCAACGTCCCCTTAATCGTGGAAAACGGCCACGAATGGTTTAAGGGCCAAGGCACCTCCCAAAACCCCGGAACCAAGGTCTTTTGTTTGGTGGGGCAAGTGAGGCGCTCGGGCTTGGTCGAGATGCCCTTGGGATCGGCCATCCGCAAGCTGGTTTTTGACGTGGGCGGCGGCACGGGAGCGGGCCGAAGTTTTAAGGCCGTTCAGATCGGCGGACCCTCGGGGGGCTGCCTGCCGGATTCGGCCCTCGATCTGCCCCTAGATTTCGACAATTTATCCTCGGCCGGGGCCATCATGGGTTCGGGCGGCCTAATCGTCATGGACGATTTAAGCTGCATGGTGGACGTGGCCCGCTATTTTACCGGCTTTTTGATGGGGGAGAGTTGCGGCAAATGCTCCCCTTGCCGGGAAGGCCTGACCCTTTTGTACCGGATCCTTGACGCCCTCTGCCAGGGCCGGGGCCGATCGGGCGACACCCAAAAACTAAAAAAACTGGCCACCCTGCTTTCCAAAACGGCCCTGTGCGGCCTGGGCCAAAGCGCCGCCAATCCCCTTTTATCGACCCTTCGTTACTTTGAAGCCGAATACCTTGAACATGAAAACGAGGGCTTTTGCCGAGCGGGCCGATGCCAGGGGCTTTTTTGGCCCAGGATAGACCAGGAGCTGTGTAGCGGTTGCGGCCTTTGCCGGAAAGCTTGCCCGGCCCAGGCCATTTCCGGCCAAAAAAACAAGCCCCATAAAATCGACCTGGCCAATTGCCTGTCCTGCGGGGCCTGCCTCTCGGTTTGCCGTTTTGGGGCGGCTAAGGCCGCCAGGAAGGATTCCTAGAATCCTCGCGAAATAACTTACCCTGGGCCCCAAAACCCCCCGGGAAAGGCCTTTTGGTTTTTTCCCCAAAATAACCGGCCGAGACTTACGAAAAATCGGCCCTGACTTGATTACTTTAAGCGAAGGTTTCTGCGATATGCCCCATACCCTACCCAAGGTCACCGGAACCATTGACGGACTTAAGTTCGAGGTTAGCCCTGGGACGACCCTTTTGGAAGCGGCCAAAACCCTGGGCATAACAATACCCACCCTATGCCATCATCCGGGACTGCCCCCGGACGGCAATTGCCGGCTGTGCTTGGTCGAGTCGGGGAAAAAATTACTCCCTTCCTGCGTTTTTCCCCTGCGGGAAAGCGGCGGGGCCTTTTCCACCCAAAGCCCCATGGTTTTTGAGGCCAGGGCCTTCGTCGTGACGCTATTATTGAGCCGGGCCCCCAAGGATAAGAATTTATTGAAGCTGGCCGAGGTGTATGGCGCCCAGGCCGATCCGCTTTTAAGCGACGGGGAAGACGGCTGCCTTAGGTGCGCTCGCTGCGTTAGGGCTTGCCGGGCGGGCGGATCCGAGGCCATCGCCTTAATTGGCCGAAGCCGGGAAAGGAAGGTGGCCGGGCCTTTTTTTGAGCCGCCCATTGACTGCGTTGGCTGTTTGGCCTGCGCCCGATCTTGCCCCACGGGCGTTATCGCCTTTGGCGAGGAGCCCCGCTCGATCTGGGGCCGCGATTTTGACCTGGTCAAATGCCCGAGATGCGGCCGCCCGATTGGCACCCCGGAGGAACTTAAACGGGCCGGTTTAACCGATCCCCTTTGCCCCGATTGCCGCCGCCGGGAGTTTTCCGCCTCGCTTTTGGAATTGCCCGAGGCTTCCTTTACCGGATATTAAAAACCGGGCCAATCCCGGCGTCCCATATTTCGTCAGCTATTTGGAGGAAACATAAATGTTCGTATTCGATAAACCCATTGAGGAATTCTCGTCTTGGGCCAATGAGACGGGCTGTCTCATCGACAAGGCCAGAAAAGAAGGCTTGAAGTTGGCTTGGGACAGGTTAGCTAGCCAAACCCCCCAATGCAACTTTTGCGAAATGGGCCTTTCCTGCGCCAAATGCGTCATGGGGCCTTGCCGGATCATTCCCGGACTCGATCGCGACAAAGGTGTTTGCGGCGCGGATGCCGATCTGACGGTAGCCAGAAATTTCGGGCGCTTCGTGGCCGGCGGTTCGGCGGCCCACTCCGATCACGGCCGGGACTTGGTTGAGGTATTGCGCGAAATAGGTTCCGGCCACGCCACGGCCTATCAAATCCGCGACGAAGGCAAGCTAAAAAGGCTGGCCGAGGAATTTGGCCTAAGCGTCAATGGCGACATCAAAAAGGTGGCCAAGGACGTGGCCGAACGGCTGGGCCAAGACTATTCAACCTTTGGGCCGGGTTTGGCGTTTTTGGGGCGTTTACCGAAAGTTCGCCGGGAATTATGGGACAAACTCTCCATAACCCCCCGGGGCATTGACCGCGAGCCCGTGGAGATGCTCCATCGGACCCACATGGGGGTTGACTGCGATCCCGTTTCCCTGGCCCTCCACGCCGCCAGGACCTCGCTCTCCGACGGTTGGGGCGGCTCCATGGCCGGGACGGAGATCTCCGACGTCATTTTTGGCACCCCGGCCCCCGGCAAAACCAAGGTCAATTTGGGCGTCCTTAAGGCCGACATGGTCAATATCCTGGTCCACGGCCATAGCCCGGTCGTCTCCGAGATGATCCTGGCCGCCGCGGCCGATCCGGCCATTTTGGCCGAGGCCAAGAAAGCCGGGGCCAACGGCATAAACATAGCCGGGCTTTGCTGCACCGGAAACGAACTCTTGATGCGCCGGGGCGTCCCCTTGGCCGGAAACCACATGATGACCGAACTTACGATCGTGACCGGGGTGGTCGAGGCCATAGTCGCCGACTACCAATGCATCATGCCAAGTTTGGTTAATATCGCCCAGTGTTACCACACTAAGTTTGTCACCACCTCCGATAAGGGCCATTTTCCCGGGGCCGAGAGATTTCACTTTAACCCCCAAAACGCCAGGGAATTGGCCGGGCAAGTGGTTTTATTGGCCGTGGAGGCCTTTAAAAAGCGCGACCCCAATAAGATCTTTATCCCGGTCGAGCCCGTCGAGATCATGAGCGGCTTTTCCAACGAGGCCATCCTGGGCGCCTTGGGCGGAACCCCGGATCCCCTGATAGAGGCCATCAAGGCCGGAACGGTTCGGGGGGCCGTGGGCATCGTGGGCTGCAACAATCCCAAGCTAAAACAAGACCATCACCACGTGACCTTGGCCAAGGAGTTAATCAAGAAAGACATCTTGGTTTTGGTGACCGGGTGCGCCACCTCGGCCATGGGCAAGGCCGGTTTACTGATGCCCGAGGGAGCGGCCATGGCCGGCGAAAAACTGGCCGGGCTTTGCCAAACCCTGGGCATTCCCCCGGTTTTGCACGTGGGGAGCTGCGTTGACAATTCCCGCATCATCCACCTGTGCGCCGTTTTGGCTAACGCCCTGGGCGTGGACATCTCGGCCTTGCCGGTCGCGGCCAGCGCCCCGGAATGGTATTCGGAAAAGGCCGCGGCCATCGGCCTTTACGCCGTGGCCACGGGTATCACCACCCATTTGGGCCTGCCGCCCATGATCCTGGGAAGCCCGGCCTTAACGAACCTGGCCGTTTCCGGCCTAAACGACGTCGTGGGGGCCTGCTTTATAGTCGAGGGCGATCCCGTCAAAGCCGGGGCCATCCTAGACGATCTTATCTCCAGTAAGCGCCAAGGCCTGGGCTTATCGGCTTAGGGGAGAGGCCATGACCCAAAAAACCATCCAAGTCACCCCTTCTCGCTGCGTAGGCTGTCTTAATTGCGAATTGGCCTGCGCCAGTCGGGACTGGGGGCAATATTACCCGGCCGGGTCCAAGATTAACCTGGTCTTTTTCAAAGACGGCGGCCAAGTCCCGGTCACTTGCTTCCAATGCGACGAGGCCCCGTGCCTCAAGGTCTGCCAAACCGGCGCCTTGTCCAGAAACGAAACCACCGGGGTCATTTCCCCCGATCCCGAGCGCTGCGTGGGCTGCCGAACCTGCGTTTCGGTCTGCCCCTTTGGCAACATCAATTACTCCAAGGTGGGCCGCCGGGTCGAAAAGTGCGACCAATGCCAAGGCCAGCCCAGATGCGCCGCCGTCTGCCCCTCGGGCGCCCTCGCCTACGTTGACGACGCCAAAATCGTCCGGGAGCGCCGCCGCGCCTTCGCCGAGAGCTTTAAAGAGGTGGTTAAGGAAGTCTTTAAATAACCGGCCCGCCCAGCCCCCTCACCGCCCGGGGCTTGGCTCGCCGCCGGGCCCTGGGCTTGACCCGCCGACTGGGCTTGGCTCGCCCTGGGGCTAGCCCTCCAAATTGTCAAGTCAGCCATGACATAACAAAAAACCCACGACCTTAGGGCCGTGGGTTTTTTGTTCTCTGGCCTAAGCGGGCCAGGGTTAGATTTTTTTTCCCTTTATTCGTAGTCGGTCGTGACGGTTTCCTCGGTAACCGTTTCCTCGGTCACGGTCTCATCGGTCGAAGCGTCGCCGGATTGCCATTGGCCGCCGCCATTTTGATTTCTCCTGGACTGGCCGGAACCGTTCCTTGAATACCCGGTTTGGGTCTGGGTGGTCTCGACGTCGCCGGTCTCAACGTCTCCCGTCTCGACGTCACCGCTTTGGCCTTGACCGTTACCCCTCTGGCCGTATTGGCCGTTACCGCCTTGTCCGTTACCGTTCCGACGGTTCGGGCCGTTTGGTCCAGGGCCGTTACCATTGGGCCGGCGGCGCTGGTTGGGTCCCTGGTTGTAGCCATTTCGCTGGCCTCGGCGCTGGCCGTTGCCGTTATTGCCGTAACGCTGGCCCTGGCGCTGGCCGTTGCCGTTATTGCCGTAACTCTGGCCTTGGCGCTGACCGTTGCCGTTATTGCCGTAACGCTGGGTCCGGCGCTGGGAATTACCGTTATTGCCGTAACTCTGGGTCCGGCGCTGGGAATTGCCGTTATTGCCGTAACCCTGGGTCCGGCGCTGGGAATTGCCGTTATTGCCGTAACCCTGGGTCCGGCGCTGGGTATTGGAGCTTTGGCGATTGACTTGCTTTTGGCCTTGGCGTTGGGAGCTTTGGCGATTGACTTGCCGCTGGCCTTGGCGCTGGGAGCTTTGGCGATTGACTTGCTTTTGACCCTGGCCTTGGCCCTGGCCATAGTAGATTTGGGAGTTTTGGCCACCGCGCTGGTTTCCCCGATCGGCCGAGGCTAGGCTTGGCGCCACCAAGGCGGCTATGCCCAGTAGCAAAGCGATTTTCATGAGATTTTTCATAGTGCGTTTCCTCGCGGTAAATGGGTTAATGGGGATGTTTTGATTCTTTGCCGGATCCGCCGGGACTTAATAGTTGGAACCGCTTACGTTGACTCCAAAACCAAAGCCGCCACCGTCCATGCCAAAATTGACGCTGTTTCCCTCCCCGTCGGACATGCCAAAGCTAAGGCTGGGCGAGGGTTCCGGGTAAGTGACCGTTTCGGATTCGTAATAGACGGGTTCGGAGGGGACGTAAACGACTTCCCGCTCGACTTTGGTTATCACTTCGGGCGGACGGGGATGTTTGCCGTCAGGCCGGGGCTCCCTATGTTTGGCGTTTTTATCGGGCCCGGGACGTTTGTCAAAATCGTCGCCTTTCTTAGGCGGGCCGGGGCGATGGTCAACTTTGTCGTGTTTTTTAAAGTTGGGATCCGGGGCGCCCTGGGGAGGCTTATGGTCCGGTTGGATGCGCCTGTCTTCGGGGATAAACTTTTTCTGGCCGTGGGAGGGGTGTGAATCGGCCAGCGCGAAAGTGGGAAGGATGAGTGCCAGCGCGGCGATGAGCAAAATCGATAAAAGAGACTTTTTCATTTTTCCGTGTCCTCGTTTTAGCGGCTAAATATGTTTTTTTTATTTTCTTTAGCTCGCTATTTTTGTAAAAAAGTTATTGAATATATTAAAAAATTTTTTAAATCTTAATATGCTTGTTTTTAAATTTGATTTTACGGAGCGTAAAAGTCGTTTTAAAGATTTTAACTCGAAAGTCTCTCGACGGAGTATGATAGAAGCAAGGTTTATGCCAACCCACCCGATGGCCCGGGCAATTTTCCCCATTCCGGCCAGAAATTAGCCCTAAAAACCCTTCGAGGCCAAGCCCTCCTCCCCACCCCCGGTCTCCGAAAATCCCCTAACCAAGCGGATTTTTACGGTCCCGCCTAGCCAAAAAACATTTTATTTTCAAAAACTTGGCTAGCCGCGTTTTTATTGACCAGGCGCCCTTTTGAAGCTTACTCCTTGGCATGGTTTTGCCGCGATCCCTGCCACGTTTTGGATCGCTCCCAGGGTGACGGGGAGTAAAATTTACTCAGCCATTTGATCGGCAGGGAAACATAAGTGGATAATGGCAGTCATGAAATTTCAAATTTTTCTAAAATCGGGGGTAGGAAATATTTTTACTAAAAAAGCTACCATAAGGGTAGCTTTTTTAGTAACTTTGTTAGTCCCCAGCGGCCCTAATCCGCCGCGAAAAACCCTAACTTAAAAGCGAAACTCACCCCCTCGGAAAAACGGCCCAAACGTCCAAAACCTTGATCCCATCGAGCTTTCAGCCCCCGATATGAGTAAATACGCCTTAAAAGCGAACCTAACGATTTTTCGGCCCATAACGTGAGTAAATACGCCCTTGAGCCTGGCCGCGGCGATCTTCCGGCCTTAAAAATAACCTTTGAAGATCAAGCGCTCGGCCCCTCGGCCGATGGGCCGATGGTAACGATTAGATTGGGGCAAAGGGAGAAGGGGTTTTGGGATGGGAATTTTGGAGGCGAGGGGGAAATTTTTTTGGGGCCAGGCGATTAACCAAGATCGTTTCTGGCTTGGTTACCGGACCGGAGATTTGGCAAAGGTCTATTTGAGTAACTAAGTGGGGGGGAAAGGTGGGCGACTAGGCAAATGGTTAAGTTAGTGATTTTTTGGAGGGGGCGAAAAAACTCCCGGGGACTATTTTTGGTTCGTTTGAACCTGGCCCTTTATAAAATCTGAACGATCGACTTAAAGTCACAATTATGGCATTTAAGTAAATATTTACCAGCTCTAAATTTACCGTTACCCTTATATTTTAGAACTTTTAATACATAAGTAAAAATTTTATTTATAATATTAATTCTTCTAAATAAAGAATGGTCAGGTAACAGCGTTATATTCTCTGAAAAACATTTTGGGCAAACCATAATATTATTTGGCTCCTTTTAGCTGATAATTTATCTTTTCGCCCAACGGCCCAGGCTGAAAAAAACCGGCCGGGTCCAATAAACCAGCGGCGCCGCTTATGGCTTTTAGCTAAGCCCCGGGGCCGTAATCCAAACTTGGCTTGGCCGTATCGATCTGGCCAAGGGATTTGAACTTCGTTTAAGCCGGGCCTAAAAAACGCCTTAATAAACGATGGTTAAGTCGTACTCATAAGTACCATTTTTTACCCGCTTTTCCAAGCCTTAAAAGCGTCTTAACCGTCTTGGTTGGCCAAAAGGCCAGGCCAAAACGTCCAAAATCGTAGCCGCTTTGGCCCAGGGCCGCTCCGGAAATTACCCAAAAAAAACCCTGGCGGCTTAGTCGCGAGCCACCAGGGGGTTAAGGTCGAAAGGTTTACGCGCTCGTTTTACGACCGGGTTAAATCATTTGGCCGATTCGTCGTCGGCGCCCGTTTGGGAGGGTTTTTTGGATTGCCCCTTACTCGGTTACGGTTTGGTCGGTTGGCCATTGGCCGTGGGCGCCTTGAGCCGCCCACCGGTTGTGGCCTTGGCGCTGATCTAAGCGGTGGTTATTGGCGTTGTAATCATGGCCCTGGGGTTGGGGCTGGGCATTGCCGTTATGGCCGTAAGCCTGGGGTTGGGGCTGGGCATTGCCGTTATGGCCGTAACCCTTGGTTTGGGGCTGGGCATTGCCGTTATGGCCGTAACCCTGGGGTTGGTGCCAGCCTTGGCCCTGATTGTGGATTTGGGAGTTTTGGCCGTTATTGTGGTTTCCCCAGTAGGCCGAGGCTAGGCTTGGGACCATCAGGCTGACGGCGCCTAGAAGCAAAGCGATTTTAAAGAGGTTTTTCATGGTGCGATTCCTTATATAATGAACAAACGCGATGGTTTGGTTGTGTTTGGTTGGGCCGACGGGGTTTAGTGGTTGAAACCGTTTACGCTGATTCCAAACCCGAAGCCTCCGCCGCCCACGTCAATGTTAAAGCCGTTTCCGTTTCCATCCGACAGGCCAAAGCTAAAGCTGGGCATGGGGTCGCCGCAACCGGACGATTCGGACTCGTAATAAACGGGTTCCGAGGTGACGTAAACGACTTCGCGCTCGACTTGGTTTATCACCCTGGGCGGACGGCGGTGATGCCTATAGGGACGGCGATCCCTGGCCCTTTTGTGGGGGCCGCCGGGGCCTTGGCGATCGTCGAAATGGTTGCCTTTTTTGGGTTTGCCAAAATTCTTGCCGAAATGGTTGTCTTTGTTGGGTGGTCCTGGGCGATGGTCAAAATGGTTATCCTTTTTGGAGGGCGGCCGGTTATCGTCGTGACGCGGCTGGTTTATTTCGCGGTAACCCAGGGGAGCCTTTTGGTTTGGCTGGATCCTCTTTTCTTCTGGGATAAACTTTTTTTGGCCGCCCTGGGGAACGCGACTGGGCCTGGGCCAAATCGGAGAGGGTCAGGGCCAATATGGCGATAATCAGAACCGACAAGATTGACTTTTTCACTTTCGGATTCTCTTTTGGTATCTAAATGCTCTTCTTTATGTAATTTAGTTTGCCATAATTTTAAAAAAGTTTTTTAAAGTATTTAAAGTATAACAAAATATTTTATACACAGGTTTTTACTTTTTAATTTCCGGAGCGTAAAAGCCGTTTTAAGCTTTTCAACTCGTTTGTCTCTCGACGAAAGGGGGTATAAGCAAGGTCTATGCCAGGCCCATAGAAAGGTGGGGACGTTTTGGGATATTGGGGTAAAATTCGCGTCAAATACCACCCCGGCAGGCGGGCTCAGGGCTTGGCCAAACCTCATAAATCAATTTAGGTTTGGGCCTTTGGCAGTTTGTCCGGGCCCAAAAATTTTTTTCCTTCCAGCGGCTTGGGCGGGAGCGCTTGTTTTGCCCCTGGGTCATTTTGAACCCCCGCCGGTGATCCGTTTTGGCTCGCGGCTTGGTAAGTTTTGGATCTCGCCCCGGGGAGCGTGGGAGAAAATTTCTCTGGCCCTTTTCCTGATGGAAAACATTAGTGGACATTAAGAGTCATGTAGGAAAAAAGCTTGATAATATTAAGATGATGGGGATTTTTTATGGGGAAAATTTTGATTGTGTAATTATTTTTTCGAATATCTTTAGGCTTTTTCCAGTAGATAAGGCCTATTTTTTTAATAAAAAAACCCTGGCGGATAGAGCCGCCAAGGTTTTGGTGGTAAAGGCTTAAGCGTTTTTTTTACGACCGGGTTAAAATTTTTCAACCTACCCGTTATCACTACTCGTTTGAGGCGGTTTGCTCGCTAACCACTTCCTCGGTCAAGGTTTCTTCCTTTTGCCATTGACCCCTATATTTTCCGCCAGGCTGCCATTGGCCGGTCTCTTCTTCAACGATCTGGCCGTTGGTAACTTCGCTCTCATCGGTTTGGCCGTTGCCGGTCTGAACGTATTCGGTTTCACCGTTTTGGCCGTTTCCGTTTCCGCCGGGCTGCCGCTTGCCGTTGCCGTTTCCCATAGGATACCACTCTTTGACGCGACCGTCGTTACGGCCAAAACTACTACCGTAGAAATGGCGGCGTTGGTTTGGCGTGTAATGATGGCGGTCATTGCCTCTCCAGATGTTTTGGCCGGAACGCTGGCCAGGCCCTTTATAGTGGCGGCCATTGTCTCTTAAGTGGTTTTGGCCATAGCGTTGGCTTGACCGGTGGTTGTTGCCATTGTGGCCATAGCGTTGGCTTGATCGGTGGTTGTTGCCGTTGTGGCCATAGCGTTGGGACGAGCGCTGGGAGTTACGGTTGTTACCGTAACGTTGGGTTTGGCGCTGGGAATTGCCGTTGTGGGCGTAACGCTGTGACGAGCGCTGGGCATTGCCGTTATGGGCGTAGCGCTGGGTTTGGCGCTGGGAGCTTTGGCGATTAACGCTTTTTTGGCCGCCTTGGCGGCCCTGGCTTTGTCGGCGCATTTGCTGCTGGCCTTGGCCTTTGCCCTGGCCCTGGCCGTAGTAGACTTTGGAGTTTTGGCCGCCGCGGTGGTTTCCCCGATCGGCCGAGGCTAGGTTTGGGGCCGCGAGGGCGATTACGGCTAGAAACAAGGCGATTTTCATGATGTTTTTCATGGCGAGATTCCTTTTATAAAAGAAGTTATTGGGAGTTTTATTGATTTTTTTTGAGCGGTCGGGGCTTAAAAGTTTAGACCGTTTACGTTGATGCCAAAACCGAAGCCGCCGCCGCCCACGCCAAAGTTAAAGCCGTTGCCGTTGCCGTCCGACATGCCAAAGCTAAAGCTGGGCGAGGGAGCTCCGCAACCGGAGGATTCGGACTCGTAATAGACGGGTTCCGAGGGGACGTAGACGACTTCGCGTTCGACTTGGGTTATCACCCTGGGCGGACGGCCGCGGTGCTTGGGCGGACGGCGATCCCTGTGGTGGGCCCTTTTATCGGGGCCGGGCCGACGGTCGTAATGGTCGCCTTTTTTGGGGGGGCCGGGGTGATGGCCTTTTTTGTTTTTGCCAAAGTTCTTGCCGAAATTGTTGTCTTTGTTGGGGGGGCCGGGGCGGTGGTCAACATGGTTGCCTTTTTGGGGACCCTGTCGGCCGTTGTCGTATTTGGTCTGCCTTCTTTCGCGCGAGTCCTGGTTAGGCCTTTGGCTCCCCTGGATCCTCCGGTCTTCGGGGATGAACTTTTTTGGGCCGCCATTGGAACGCGACTGGGCCTGGGCCAAACCGGGGAGGGCGAGGGCCAATAGGGCGATGAGCAGAACCGATAAGAGTGACTTTTTCATTTTTCGGATCCTCTTTTGGTAGCTAAATCTTGTTTTTATTCAATCTAGCTTGCCGCTAATTTAAAAAAGTTTATAAGATATTTAAAATTTAACTAGTTTTCTTATTTGCTGGCTTTTATTTTGTAATGTAAGAAGCGTGAAAGCCGTTTTAGAATTTTTAACTCGTTTGTCTCTCGTCGAAATGGGATAAAAGCAAAGTCCATGCCAGGACCCTCGAAAGGCGGGCGAGATTTTGGAAATCAGGGCCAAAATTCGTTTCCAAGGGCCGGTGGGGGGGAGCCCATGGGCGGGCGAAATCTAAGAAAACGCTTTAGGTTTGGGCTTTTGGGGTTTGGCCCGGCTAAAAAATTTTTTTCGACTGGGGGCTTGGGGCGGACGGGCTTTTTTTACCTTGGGTAATTTTGAACCGAGCCCGGTGATCCGTTTTGGCTCGCGACTTGGTAAGTTTTGGATCAAGGTCTGGGCAAGTTGGGAGAAAATTACGCTTGGGCCCTTGGCCAGGTGG
>JAITLH010000214.1 GCA_031277995.1 Deltaproteobacteria bacterium | reverse complement strand
GGGTCAACCGGATAAATTAAGCGTTAAACGAAAGACTTAGCTGGCTTAGATCTTGGCTTGATTACGGCCCGTCCGAGCCAAGAAGTTCAATCCAAAAAAATGATTAATTAAGTTCCGGCCCACTTGCCAAAAGGCCAAACCCGGCGCGATAACCGTTTATTCGCGTTCAAAGGCCAGGGAGATAAGCTCGTCAAGTAATGATGGCAAAGAGTATCCCGCCGCGGCCGCGGCCCTTGGCACCAAGCTGTTTTTGGTCATGCCCGGCAAGGTATTAACTTCCAAGACGTAAAACAATTCCTCGCGCAAGATCATATCGGTTCTGGAGATGCCCCGGCAGGCCATGGCCTTGTGGGCGGCGATGGCTATATTTTTAACGATGGCGGTTTCTTTGTCCGTTAGGTCAGCCGGGCAAACCTCCTCAGCCTGTCCCGGCTGATACTTCGCTTCATAGTCGAAAAAAACGTGCCCCTCGGCTGGTTTTATCTCGATTGGCGGCAAGGCCTTGGCATTGTTGTTTCCGATAACGGCGCAGGTTAGCTCCCGGCCTTGGATAAACGGTTCAATCATGACCCGATCGTCTAGTTCCCAGGCGACCCGCAAAGCTTTGATGGCTTCGGCTTCGGATTTGGCGATGGTCATTCCAACCGAGGATCCCTGGCTCACGGGTTTAACGACCATGGGAAAACCATAGAACTGTTTCATGGCTTTTTCGACAAAAAGGAAAGGATCTTGACCCTTCATAACCAACAATTCGGTGGTCACCGTAAGATTATGGAACCTCATGAGGTCCTTAGTCATCTTCTTATCCATGCACATCGCTGATGACATGACCCCGCTACCTACATAAGGTAACTTTAATAGTTCCAAAAGTCCTTGAATGGTCCCATCTTCACCGTATCTACCATGGAGCAGTGGGAAGGCCAAATCGTACTCGTTGGCCTCGGCCACCAACTTGGGAAGATCCGTGGCCGGATCGAAAACGGTAACGTCGTACCGTTTTGGGTCAAGGTTATCCAAGACTTCTTGTCCCGAGGACAGGGAGACTTCCCTCTCGCTGGACAATCCACCCATTAGTAAGGCTATCCTAAGCTTTTTGGCCATGGCCAAACCTCTAAACGGCGTAACCCAACTTTAATCGGTCCGCCTTGGCGTGTAAGCTAAAAACCCAATAGGCGCTTAAAGCCTTTCTAAAACCCCGAACCTTAAGTAAGACTTAAACCGATTAAATAAGGTCCTGACCGCGGCCGATGGCCGATTGAAAACCATGATCCCCAGACAAAAAAGCCGCCCACCCCTTTACCGTAAGCAACAATAAGGGTAAGCGGCCAAGAGCGCTTGGAGATATCCCCCTTTATAGGCTATTGGGGAATTCTAAGAAAAGCGACTTAAGTAAAATCAGGGCTTGGTTTTGGACCAAGTAAAGTTTCAAACTTAATCCCAAGCCTTGATCTTTATTGAGTAAATGTCTAGGCTTGTTGTCCGACCGAGGCCTGATGAAACCGTTTGGCCAGCCTGGAGATGCGCCTCGCGGCATTTTTGGGGTGGAGGGTCCCCTTTGAGGAGGCCTTATGGAGAGCGCTCATGGCCTTTTTAAAAGCCTCATCCCTAATTTCCGGACTCTCACCTACCGCCAACCTAGCTTTTTTCAAAGCGTTTTTAACTTTGGTTTTGTTGATTCCGTTACGACCGTTTTTGGTCACGCTCTGACGAGCTCGCTTCATCGCTGATTTATGATTGGCCAAGGGACTCTCCTTATGGTATTAATGCATGCGCGGCCAAAAAACGCGCCATGAACCTAAACGGCGTCGCCGCCGAAATTCGGGCTAAACACGCGCCCATGTAAACAATAAACTATACTAAAGAGAGTCACGCTTGTCAACCGTAAAATCGCGATCCGATCGAAGCTCAATAATTCGTAACGTTTCGGTTGTGGGTTTTTTCACTCTCCTATCAAGGCTTTTCGGCCTCATAAGGGATCAAGTGACGGCCTACTACTTCGGCGCCGGGCCAGTGGCGGACGCCTTTTTCGTGGCCTTCCGAATCCCTAATTTTTTAAGGCGCCTTTTGGCCGAAGGGGCCTTAACCCCAGCCTTCGTACCGGTTTTCACCCAAAAACTTAAAAGCGAAGGTTTGGCCGGCGCCGCCAACCTTTTTAGGGGAACCTATACCCTACTAATCTTGTTTCTCTTGGTTCTTACCGCTTTGGGGCTTATCTTCGCTCGCGAAATAGTGCTAGTTCTGGCTCCCGGATTCGCCGATGACCCGGAACAGATGGCCCTAACGGTCACGTTGGCTAGGATTCTCTTTCCTTACATCCTGCTTATGTCTTTGACCGCCCTGGTCATGGGCACGTTAAATTCCCTGGGTCATTTTACCCTTCCGGCCCTGGCCCCGGTGGCCTTAAACCTGGCCATTATTTTTGGGGCGATAGCCATTAGCCCATATTTGGAAAGGCCAATCATGGGCTTAGCCGTTGGCGCGTTATTGGGAGGGGTCTTACAACTCGCTCTCCAGATCCCCCAGCTTTACAAGTCGGGCATAGTTCTTTTGCCCAGTTTTAATTTTAAAAACCCGGCCATCTGGAAAATGTTAAGTCTCATGGGCCCGGCGGCCTTGGGTGGGGCCGCCTACCAGATCTCGATTCTCATAAACACTCAATTGGTTTCTTTTCTTCCAAAAGGCAGCGTCTCCTGGCTTTATTATGCCGACAGACTCGCCCAGTTTCCCATAGGCATCTATTCCATGGCCCTGGCCACGGTAATTCTGCCGGAACTATCTCGCAAGAACGCGGCCAATGATTTAACCGGGTTTAAGGGTACCTTAAAAACCGGTTTGGATCTCCAATTATTCATAACCTATCCGGCCATGATTGGCCTGACATTAATGTCCCAGACCTTAATCGAGCTTTTGTTTCAAAGGGGAAATTTCGATCCCGAAAGTTCCCGGCAAACGGCTAACGCCCTATGGGCTTACGTTTTGGGACTCCCCTTTATCTCGGGGGCTACGGTCATGTCAAGGGCCTTCTATAGTAATTCCAACACGAAAACCCCCGCGGTGGTGGCCGCGATCTCCCTGGGCTTGGGTTTGATCGCCGCCATAGTTTTATTGAAACCACTTAGGCATGTCGGGTTGGCCCTGGCCAGTTCCTTTACGGCGATCGTTAACTTCGTTTGGCTGGCCTGGTTACTTAGGGGCCAAGGGTGGTTATCCATAAAACCGGTGGTCACGGTATCCATAAGATACTTTCTATGGTCGATTTTAATGGGTTTGGCCATCTGGCCACTGTACCTCACTCAATTTTCAAGTACCCAAGACCGGATCTGGAGGATAGCCCTAGGGCTGGTCTTTGGCACCACGCTTTATTTTGGACTGGCCTTGGTCTTTAATTGTCCCCACGTCCAAAGCGTTAAAAAAGCCCTCAAAAAACTTACGGCCAAGTTAAAAAAATAAAGCCCCAAAATTAAAATGTCGATAAAACCAAACCGGACCCTTCGACGCTTGGTCTAAGGAGCCGCCCATCGGCTAAAATGCCCGCCCAAAACGGCCGCCCAAAACGGCCGCCCAGGGGTCTGGGAGCGCTTCGGCCCACCTTGGCCCATATTTACGCCAACCCAGCCTTGAAATGGCTTTAAGGGGCGATTTTGGGCGTTTGCGGGCCAGTTTTGAAGGGGGCCTGTATTTTCAGTTCCAACCCAACTCCCCCGCTAATTTTGTGGCCGTGACTTACGCGAGAGCGTTATTAAAATAGCAAGTTTAAAATTAATTCCTTAATTACTTAATTCCCCTCGGATTCCGGTCTAAAGTAATCACTTAAAACTTTTGAGGTTAAAAAATCACTTCCAGCCCTAGATAAGTGATGGGTGTCGGAATAAATAGGAATATTTTCTTCCATTAAAACCAGACATTGGTCATCGGGGCAAAAAGCTTGATCCGTTCTAATTAAGGTCGCCCCGTTTATCTGGCTTAAGCGCTTAAGGTATTCATCATGGTATTCAAGGGAATCATCTTTTTCTGGCAAAGGCGCGGCACCCCTAAAGGGCCTGGCCAGGTAATTTCTCGGATCAAGTTTTAAACCCGGCCAATTGGCCAATATAAAGACTTTTTTCCCGGCTTGGTTTAAAAAGTCAACGGTTTTTTGGATTGATTCGGCGTAGAGATCCAAGGCCGTGGCCTGGCCGCTTGGATCGCTTTGGGGGTCCGGAGGCAATTTATCCAAACTGGCGGTTTCCTGCGAAAACCTAAGCACCAACAAAACCTCCTTAATTTTGGAATCCCCTTCGATAAGATCTTTAAACCGGTTGACTAGATCCCGCCAATTATCCAGCTCTCTCGCGGGTATTATTCTGTCGGAGCCGATCAAAGGCCTTATCTGAGTTTCCGTGCCAATCATCAAAGTATTGTAGCCGTTTTTGGCGTTTAACTTACTCAACCCGGGAAATACCGAAACTCCATGGCTATCGCCAAAAATCAGAATCGTCTTATCCGAGCCAATGTCGTTTAGGCGGCAAAAGATATTTCTATAAGGCTTAAAACCTAAGGCATTTAAGCAATCTTGATCGACCGTCTCCGGGGGGTTGGCGAAAAGTTCAAATATCTCAGG
>JAITLH010000110.1 GCA_031277995.1 Deltaproteobacteria bacterium | reverse complement strand
TTAAAAACTTAAAAACTCCGATAATCGTAAATTTTTAACCTATCCTACTTATCCCTTATTAGTCTTGATTGGCCCTAATTGGCCAGAAAATGAAGCCCCCGCAATAAATATTGGCGGGGGTTAGGGAGGCCTTGTTTTTAAACGGGCTTATTTGGCCTTGATTTTAGGGATATTTTGACAACGTTGGGGCGATTTGGCTAGAAGGGGTAAGGCTTTTTGAAGGGCTTAGGGCGTGGCATGGTTATTGCATTTTTTGACGGTCATATTGGAATGATTGGCTTAACCCTCGTCAAAAAGCGGCCCCAGACCCGATATTCATGGCCAAAGGGCCATCCGGCAAAGCTAGCCCCGACATAAAACCTTTTGGGAAAAACGGCGGTTAGGTCTGGGGCCGACCAAAAGGCAAAATTAACAACCGTTTTCGCCGAGGCGAAAACGTCAAATACCATCATATTCGGCATCACAAAACCAATCGCAAAACTTTGTTTTGGAAAGGAAGTAGCCATGGATTTAGAGAACGTAAAAAGTAAGCCCATCGCCATACTTGGGGCCGGCGGGGTCGGAAAACCTTGCGCGGCCGACAGTAAGTTGGCCGGACGGGAAGTTCGGCTTTGGGACGATCCCCGTTTCGCCCCAAAGACCTTGAAGGACATCAATAAAAGCGGCCTTAAGCTTAGCGGCCCCCAAACCAACCTATTGATGTTTGAGCGATCGGGCGTGGCCAAGCTGGATCTGGTGACCGATAACCTGGCCGAGGCCGTTAAGGGCGCGGGACTGGTGATCGTGGCCACGGTCGCTTTGGGCCATAAGGCCTTGTTTCAAAACCTCATACCGCTTTTGGAGGACGGCCAGATCGTCCATATCATTCCCGATAACTACGGGGCCTTGCTACTTAGAAAGATGATGGTTGAGGCCAAATTCAATAAAAAAGTCATCGTCGGTAGCTGGGGCACTTCCCCTTACGGGGCCAGGGTATTGGTTAAAGGCGGGGTCACCACCAACGAGATAAACATTATCGACCGGGTGTGCATCATGCGCGGGGCGGCCATTCCCGCTTACGATACCGAGGCCTTCGTCGAATCGGCCAAGTATTTCCCGCCCTTTGACCCCTCGACCTATAGCGAGAACGGCGACGATTTCGGCTTACGGAAAGGCGACACGGTTCTCGATATCGCCCTATCCAACGTTAACCCGGTCGTCCACGTCCCCGGGGCCATTTTGGGCGCGGCCGTCATGCAAAACTTCGAGCTATTTGGGCAAAAAAAGCAAAACTACTCCCTTTACGCCCACGGGCTTTGCCCGGCCATCGCCCAGGTCCAGGTCGATTTCTGGACCGAGGAAGAAGAAGTGGCCAAGGCGGCCGGAACCACCATCGCCGCCATCGACAAAGAAGATTTTTTCAGCCGCTCCTCTATCTACGGCCCGGAGTATATGGGCAAGGGCTACCGGGTGCCCTTTACCGAGGATTATCGCTATAAGCAAGAACCCTACGGCGACGGCCCCTTTAACCTTGAGAACCGGTACGTGACCGAGGACGTCCCCATCGGGTGCCATCTGATTAGCCAACTGGGCCAGAAGTTTGGCGTCAAGACCCCCATAGTCGATTCGATGATCGTCTTGGCCAACTCCATGCTGCGCAGGGATTTGGTGGCCGAGGTCGGTTATAGCTTGGATTATCTGGGGATTGGCCATATGGACAAGGCCCAGTTAAACGCCTGGATGCGCGAAGGCCAGTACGTTTAGTCTTAGCGGACACGGGTTTTGGCAAAAACCGACCATGGCCCGGTAGGGATTGGGGAGACGATCTTTGGGGCGAGCCTAAAAACTCCGGCTCACCCCAAAGATCTGGCAAAGGGGCCAAGCACGGGGCCAAGCATGGGCCAGGGGTCCTGGGCCATCGTTAACATTTTCCATGGGAGCGCCTAGGTAGCGCCTAGGGAGCGCTTTTTTGGGCAGGGAGAGGTGAACATTGGACAATTTTACGTTTTATAGCCCGACGTTTTTCGTTTTCGGAAAAAAGACCGAGGAAGAAAGCGGCGCTAGGGTCAGGCAGTTTGGGGGCAATAAGGTCCTCATTCACTACGGCGGCGGCTCGGTAGTCAAATCGGGACTTTTGGATCGGGTCAAAAAGTCCCTTCAGGCCGAGGGCCTGGGCTTTGTGGAACTGGGCGGCGTTGAGCCCAATCCCAAAAGTTCTTTGGTCTATAAGGGCATTGAGCTGGCCAGGAAAGAAAAGGTCGATTTTTTATTGGCCATCGGGGGTGGCAGCGTTATCGATTCGGCCAAGGGCATCGCCTTGGGCGTTGTCTATGATGGGGATTTTTGGGACTTTTACGAGGGTAAGGGCGTAACCCAGGCCCTCCCCATTGGGGTGGTTTTGACCATAGCCGCCTCCGGGAGCGAGGGCTCGGGCGACAGCGTGGTCACCCACGAAAAGGGCATGTACAAAAGGTGCGCCGACGGGGACATCCTGCGGCCCAAGTTTGCCATCATGAACCCCGAGATCACGTGCACGCTACCGGCTTACCAAACGGCCAGCGGGATTACCGACATCATGGCCCATTGCATGGAAAGGCTTTTTTCCAAGACCAAGGATTGCGAGGTCACCGACCGTTTGCTTGAGGCCATCATGCTGACCATGATTAAGGAAGGCCGCCGGGTCATGGCCGACCCACAAAACTACGAAGGGCGGGCCAACATTATGTGGGCCGGAACGGTCGCCCACAATAACATTACCGGGGTGGGTAGGCAACAAGACTGGGGCACCCATCACATGGAAAACGAGCTCTCGACTACCTATGGCTGCTCCCATGGGGCGGGCTTGGCCATCTTGTTTCCGGCCTGGATGAAATACGTCTATAAACTCGACGTCCCCAGGTTCGTCGAGTTTGCCGTAAGGGTCTGGGGTTGCCAAATGAATTTTGAAAACCCCGAGGCCACCGCCCTGGAAGGCATCGAGGCCTTTAAAAACTTCGTTAAATCCCTCGGCATGCCCACGACCATCTCCGAGATTGGCGGAAAGGAAGCCGACATCCCCGCTTTGGCCAAGAGCATGTTCCACAATAGCCCCAACCACGGAAGCTTTTTGAAGCTAAACGAAGACATCGTCCAAGAGATCTATCGCTTGGCCCTGTGAGGATTTGGGGCTTTGGCGCGAAAAATCAGCCTCGCGCCATAGCCCGGAAGTTTTTTTAGCGCTTTTTAGCGCCTTGGTTTTGAGAGGTGATTAAGTGCCCAAAAAAGTTGCCATAATGGACGGCAACATGGCCGCCGCCCATATCTCCTACGCCTTTACCGAAGTGGCCGGTATCTTTCCCATCACCCCGTCTTCGCCCATGGCCGAATACGTGGACGAGTGGGCGGCCCAGGGTAGGAAAAACGTCTTTGGCCAGATCGTCGAGGTGGCCCAGCTTCAGTCCGAAGGCGGGGCCGCCGGGGCGGTCCACGGTTCTTTGGGGGCCGGGGCCTTAACCACCACCTACACCGCCTCCCAGGGCTTACTTTTGATGATCCCCAATATGTACAAGATAGCCGGGGAGCTTTTGCCGGGGGTTTTTCACGTCTCGGCCCGGACCCTTTCCACCCACGCCCTTTCGATTTTTGGCGATCACGGCGACGTCATGGCCTGCCGGCAAACCGGCTTTGCCCTGCTCGCTTCCTCAAACCCCCAAGAAATCATGGATCTGGGAGCGGTGGCCCATCTCGCGGCCATCAAGGGCCGCTTGCCCTTTCTCCATTTCTTTGACGGCTTTCGGACCTCCCACGAGATCCAAAAAATCGAGGCCCTGGAATACGGCGATCTTTTGGGCTTTGTCGACCAAGGGGCCCTTAGGGCCTTTAGGCAAAGGTCCCTAAACCCCGGGCATCCCAGTACCCGCGGCACCACCCAAAACCCCGACATCCATTTCCAGCAGCGCGAGGCCTCAAACGCCTTCCACGCCCGCCTGCCGGGGATAGTCCAAGAATACATGGACAAGATCGGAGCGTTAACCAAAAGAAAGCTCGATCTCTTTGAATACTACGGGGACCAGGACGCCGAGGCCATTTTCGTGGCCATGGGCTCGGTTTCCGACACCATTAAGGAAACCATCGATTATCTGGCCGCGAGAAGCCAAAAAGTCGGCCTGATAAACGTCCATCTCTATCGTCCCTTTGCCGTGGAAAACTTTTTAAGGGCCATCCCCCAAACGGTTAAGCGTATCTGCGTTCTCGATCGGACCAAGGAACCTGGGGCCGTGGGCGAACCCCTCTATCTGGACGTTGGCCACGCCCTAAGGTCACTCGATCGAAAGGTCACCGTTATCGGCGGCCGCTACGGGCTCTCTTCCAAGGATACCACCCCGGCCCAGATCGTTTCGGCCTATGAAAACCTCGTTTCCGATAAGCCCAAAAACGCCTTTACCATCGGCATCGTTGACGACGTGACCTTTCTGTCGCTTCCCGCCCACGAGGAGATTGACATATCCCCCAAAGGCACCGTCTCCTGTAAGCTCTGGGGCATGGGTTCGGACGGGACGGTTGGGGCCAACAAAAACACGGTCAAGATCGTGGGCGAACAATCAGACTTATACGCCCAGGCTTATTTTGTCTACGATTCCAAAAAATCCGGGGGCCTTACCCAATCGCACCTGCGCTTTGCCAAAGAGCCCATCCGGGCGCCTTAGCTGGTTAACTCGGCCGATTTCGTGGCTTGCCACAACCAGTCCTACGTCTCGAAATACGACCTGGTTAAGGATCTTAAACCCGGCGGCGTGTTTTTACTTAATTGCCAGTGGTCCCAACTCGAGCTGGACAAAAACCTGCCCCAGGCCATGAAAAAAGCCCTCTGGGACAAAAAGGCCCGCCTTTACGTCATAAACGCCGTGGATCTGGCCAAAGATCTCGGCATGGCCGGACGAACTAACGTCATTCTCCAGGCCGCTTTCTTTAAGCTGGCCGGGTTATTGCCGCTCGAGGACGCCATCGCCCAAATGAAAGAAGCCATCAAGAAAACCTACGCCAAGAAAGGCGACGACATCGTCCAAAAAAACTTGGCCATGGTTGACCAAGGCCTCCAAAACCTCCTTAGCCTAGACCTCCCGGCCTCCTGGGGCGAAGCGGCTTCGCCCCGGGAAGTGGATAAAGGCGCGGCGAGCGCCGTTCCCCCTTACGTGGAAAAGATCGCCTCGATCATGAACCGCCAGGAAGGGGACTCGTTACCGGTGAGCGCCTTTTTGGGCATGGAGGATGGGACCTTTCCCCCGGGCTCGACCGCTTACGAAAAACGCGGGGCGGCCATCGAGGTGCCGCGGTGGTCGGCCGAGGATTGTGTTCAATGTAACCGCTGTTCCTACGTCTGTCCCCACGCCGCCGTGAGGCCCTTTTTACTAGACCCCGGCGAGAAAAAAGCCGCCCCGGAGAGTTTCGTTACCTTGAAGGCCGCGGGGGTGGGCGATTACCAATACCGGATCCAGGTCTCCCCCTTGGATTGCGCCGGCTGCGGCAGCTGCGTTAACGTCTGCCCGGGCAAAGTCAAGGCCTCGACCAAGACCCTAACCAAGGCCCTTACCATGGAGCCCTTGGAGGGAGAATTAGGACAAGGTGAAAACTGGGCTTACGCCGTAAAAAACGTTTCGATCAAAAAGGAACTGGACTTTGGGAAATCGGTCAAAAACAGCCAGTTCGCCCAGCCGCTTTTTGAGTTTTCCGGGGCCTGCGCCGGCTGCGCCGAGACGCCCTACATAAAGCTCATCACCCAACTTTTTGGCCAGCGCATGTACGTCGCCAACGCCTCGGGCTGTTCCACGGCCTATGGGGGCAGTACCCCCTCAACCCCCTATACGGTCAATCCCGAAGGGCGCGGTCCCGCCTGGGCCATGTCGCTTTTTGAGGACTGCGCCGAATACGCCTACGGCATGCTTTTGGGTTCCGAGAAGATCCGGGCCAGGATCAAAACCCTGGCCGAAAAACTCTCCGAGATCGAAGCCCTAAAAGCCCCGGCCCAGGCCTATCTAAAGGCCTGGGACGATAGCGAGAGTTCCCAAAAGGCCTCGGACGATTTTCTGGCCGCCCTGGCCAAATGCCAAGGCCAATGGGCCCCTAAATTAGCCCACCAAAGCGAGGCCGTCCGATTCATCCTGGAAAACAAGGACTTTTTGCCCAAAAAATCCTACTGGGCCTTTGGCGGCGATGGCTGGGCCTACGACATCGGCTTTGGGGGCCTTGACCACGTCCTGGCCTCGGGCCGAAACATAAACGCCCTGGTCCTGGATACCGAGGTTTACTCCAATACCGGCGGGCAATCCTCCAAGGCCACGGCGGCCGGCGCCATAGCCAAGTTTAATTCCTCTGGCAAGAAAACCAAGAAAAAGGACCTGGGCCTAATGGCCATGAGTTACGGCTACGTTTACGTGGCCCAGGTGGCCATGGGCTATGACCAAGCCCAGACCCTAAAGGCCATCAAGGAGGCCGAGGCTTACCCCGGTCCTGCCCTAATCATCGCCTACTGCCCCTGCCTTGAGCACGGCCTTAAGGCCGGGATGGGCCAAAGCCAGCTGGAGATGAAAAAGGCCGTCGAGGCCGGGTATTGGCACCTTTACCGTTACAACCCGCTTTTGAAAAAGCTGGGCCAAAACCCCTTCACCCTCGATTCCAAGCCCCCATCCTTGGAACTTAAGCCCTTCCTCCTTGGCGAAAACAGATACGCCGCCTTGGAGATCGCCTTTCCCGGCACGGCCCAGGAACTTTTCCAAAAAGCCCAAGCCGACGCCCGGGAGAGATACGAGAGCTACCAAAAACTCTCGAGCCAAGGACCCCCCGCTTTAAGCCAAAAGGAGGGCCCCGCCGATGGCCCTGGGCCGGCCCCATCAAAGGCCGATTGGCCCGCCGATCGCCTGGCCCAGAACTAACCGCCCGACCTTCGCGCCCCAACCCAACCCCGCCCCTAACCGGGGCGGGTGGGCGGGCGACGGTTCAGGGCGAGAAAACGGCGCCCCTTACGGCTATTGGGTACCGCGCCTCGCGGCGGGCCAAAAAAAGCGGGCTACTTACGGCTTTTGGCCTCGCCGCCGGTAACGAGCCAAACAAAAGCAGGCTACCCGCCGCCGGGCGGGCTTTGGGAACAAAATAAGCGTCTTTTGGTTTTATCACTTTAAAAAAATAACCTTTCGTTCGGAGGGCAGGATGGATTTTGAGTTAAGCAAAGAACATGAGCTGGCCAGGAACCTATTTCGGGAATTCGCGGAAAAGGAAGTTAAGCCCTTGGCCCAGGAAGTTGACGAAGGGGAGCGTTTCCCGGACGAGACGGTGGAAAAGCTGGCCAAATATGGGTTTTTGGGCATTCCCATCCCCAAGGACAAAGGCGGCCAGGGTTGCGACACCTTGACCTACGCGATTTGCGTAGAGGAGCTATCGAGGGTCTGCGCCACCACCGGGGTTATCGTTTCGGCCCACACGTCGCTTTCTTGCGATCCCATCTTTAAATACGGAAGCCCCGAACAGATGGAAAAGTATCTAAGGCCCTTGGCCACGGGGGAAAAACTCGGGGCCTTCGGTTTGACCGAACCCGGGGCCGGGACCGACGCCTCGGGGCAAAGGACCAAGGCCGAACGCGTCGGCTCGGGCTGGGTTTTAAACGGCACCAAGGTTTTTATCACCAACGGCGGGAAGGCCCAGGTTTACGTGGTTTTCGCCATGACCGATCGCTCCAAGGGCACCAGGGGCATTTCTTGCTTTATCGTTCCCTCGGACGCGCCCGGGTTTTCCATCGGCAAAAAGGAATCCAAGATGGGCATCAGGGGCTCGGCCACCTCGGAACTGCTTTTTGAAAACTGCGAGATAGGCGCGGAAAACCTTCTGGGCGAGGAAGGCCACGGCTTTGGCGTGGCCATGAGCACCTTGGACGGGGGCCGGGTCGGCATCGCCGCCCAGGCTTTGGGCATAGCCCAAGGGGCCTTGGACGAAACGGTCACCTACGTTAAGGAAAGAAAGCAGTTTGGCAAACCCCTGGCCGCCTTTCAAAACACCCAGTTCCAATTGGCCGAGCTTAAGACCCGGATTGAGGCGGCCCGCTTACTGGTTTACTCGGCCGCCTGGGCCAAGGATCACCGTAAAAACTTTGGCTTTGACGCGGCCATGGCCAAACTCTTCGCCGCCGAGACGGCCATGGCCGTCACGACCATGTGCGTCCAACTCCACGGCGGCTACGGCTATATCCGCGACTACCCCGTTGAGCGCATGATGAGGGACGCCAAAATCACCGAGATCTACGAAGGCACCAACGAAGTCCAGCGCATGGTCATCGCCGCCCAATTGATCGGGAAACTTAAAAAGGCCTAAGCCAAACGGCTTATCCAATCCAGGGCGGTCGCGGCCCTCGGGATCTTAGCCAAAAATCCCCGCCGAAAAGGCGGGGCAGGGAGTTTTAGGGGTGAAAATAATCGTTTGCATTAAGCAGGTACCCAATACCAATGAAGTGAAGTTTAATCCCGAGACCGGAACCCTCATTAGGGAAGGTATCCCCTCCATCATAAACCCCGACGACAAGGCCGGGCTTGAGGCGGCCTTGGGCTTAAAGGATCGTTATGGGGCCCAGGTGACCGTTCTTTCCATGGGGCCGCCCAAAGCCGAGGAGGCCTTGCGGGAGGCCCTGGCCATGGGGGCCGACCAGGCCGCTCTTTTGACGGACCGGGCCTTTGGGGGCGCCGATACTTGGGCCACCTCGTCAACCTTGGCCGCGGCCATCAGGCTTTTTGAGTATGACCTCATCATAACCGGAAGGCAAGCCATCGACGGCGACACGGCCCAGGTGGGACCCCAAATCGCCGAACGCTTAGGTATCCCCAATATTAGCTACGCCGAAAAATTGGACGTCCAGGACAACCGGGTCATCGTTAAGCGCCAATACGAGGATCGCTACCACCTCATAAGCTCGCCCATGCCGTGCCTGGTTACCGCCCTTTCGGAATTGGCCGCGCCCCGTTACATGACCCCCAGGGGCATATTCGAGGCTTACCGCGAGCGCGAAGTTAGGGTCATCACCCGGGGCGATTTGGAGATTGACGATGCCAATATTGGCTTAAAGGGATCGCCCACCAGGGTCTTTCGCTCCTTTACCAAAGGGCTTAAGGGAAAAGGCCAGGTGGTCGCGCTAGACCCCACGGAATCGGCCCAGTGGCTAGTCGATCGTTTGGGCGAAAAATTCATCATTTGAGTATATAAATCGCTGGCCTCGCGCGGTTCTTGGCCTAAGGCCATGGGCCGCGCGCGGGCGGTAAACATTAGTTAAGAAAAAGGGTACGGAAAACCATGGACATAAGTCAATGCGAGGGTGTTTACGTTTTCGTGGAGCAAGTGGACGGCAAGATCCCGGGCGTGGTCTATGAGCTTATCGGGCGGGGCCGGGGTTTGGCCCAACAAAGGGGCGCCAAAGTCACGGCCGTCATTTTGGGCCATGGGTTAGAGGGTTTCGAGGAAAGATTAAGCGAATACGGGGCCGACGAAATCGTCTCGGTTGACGATGTCGCCCTTAAGGTCTACGTGACCGAACCTTACGCTAGGGCCTTAACCGAGGTGATCTTGGCCGGAAAACCGGAGATAGTCTTGTTTGGGGCCACGGCCATTGGCCGGGATTTGGCCCCCAGGATCTCGGCCAGGATTCATACGGGACTTACGGCCGATTGCACGTCCCTCGATATCTCGGGCGAGGATAACAAAATGGGCCAGGGTTTACTGATGATGACCCGGCCGGCCTTTGGCGGAAACGTCATGGCCACGATTTTATGCCCGGAGTTTAGGCCCCAAATGGCCACCGTCCGTCCCGGGGTCATGCGCCGGATTGAACCCATAAAGGGGGCCAAGGCCAAGATCACGCGCCGTGAGGTTAAAGGCCTCGGGGATTCGATAAACGTCAAGATCCTCGAGGTAGTCAAAAAAGTTACGGAACTTACCGACATCATGGAGGCCAAGGTTTTGGTTTCCGGCGGACGGGGCATGGGCGGATCGGATTTTGGGATCCTAGAAGAATTGGCCCAGGTCCTGGGCGGCGCGGTTTCGGCCTCAAGGGCGGCCGTGGACGCCAATTGGCAACCCAAGGATCGCCAGGTCGGCCAAACCGGGAAGACCGTTAGGCCCGATCTCTACGTGGCCTGCGGCATCTCCGGGGCCATACAGCATCTGGCCGGAATGGAAGACTCCAAGATAATCGTGGCCATCAATAAGGACGAGAGCGCCCCCATCTTTGAGGTCGCCGACTTTGGCTTGGTGGGCGATCTCCACAAGATCGTCCCCAAATTAACGGAACTTTGTCGTAAGGCCATTGGCCAAAGACAAGCCTAGCCAACCTAGCGGTTAGGCCACAAGATCGTCCCTAAATT
>JAITLH010000093.1 GCA_031277995.1 Deltaproteobacteria bacterium | reverse complement strand
ATTAAGTCGTCGCACAAAACCGCGGCCTCGGGGGCCACGCCATTGCGATGATCCAAAACGCCAAGGTCATGGATCAAATTGGCCTTGGATAAGGTCGCGGACATGATTTCCATGGTAAGCTCGGTCACGGCCTGTTCGTCCAAGAATTTCGCGTCGGAACACCCGGCCGTCCCGTAAAAGGGAATCCCCAGATAGGAGGAAATCTCCGCCCCGGCCGCGACCAAAAGGTGAAACTCGTAAGCCCCGTAGCTGCCGACGGTGGTCTTCATGTCCAATATCGAAGGCATGTGGCCGTAAATAATCGGGGCGCCCGGGGAAACCAATTGGGTTAAGACCAGGCCCATCAAAAACTCGCAGTGCCCTTGGGCCAAGGAGGCGGGCATGCTCATGGGCGAGGTTCCGCCCATCATGGAATAGGGCATGTAGACGACCGGGATCCGGTTTTCGGCCGAGATCCAAAGCTTTTGGGTACTTTCGACCGGGTGGGTCCTGGGCGGGATGGGCTCGCAATAGTTAAATACGAAGGGCTTTTCCTGGAGGTTTTTAAGCCCCCCGGCCACGATGGCCGCTATTTCCACGCAATCGTAAAGGGAAGAAACGTCGTTGGTGGAAAAATTCGTGACCTTGTCGAAGTTTCTAAGGGTGTCGAGAAGCGTGATTTGGGTCTGAATCTCGGGCCTGACGTCGCTACTCATGCCCACCGAAAGGACGAAACTGATGTTTTCCAAATACGAGGCCAACTGGCACATGAGCTTATTGTCCGATCGCAAAAACGGCCTGACCTGTCCGGTAAAGGGGTCCAGTATCTCCAGCTGATCCGAGTGGGTTCCGTAAAAAACCTCGTTGCCCCCGGGGGTTATCTCCAAATACGGCGTCCCGTCGCGCCTATAAAGCTTAAGGGTTTTGGGGACGGTCTCCAAGGCCTTATTGACCATGGCCTCGCTTATTCTAACCAAGTCCCCATCGATCTTGGCCCCATGTTTGGCCAAAAGTTCCAAGGCCCTTTCTCCGCCCACCCGGGAGCCCGATTTTGAGAGTAAATGAAGGGCGGCCTCGTGAATCTTCACGATTTTTTCCCGGCCCAGTACCTCAAAGAAAACCTGCCTGTTCGTTCCTAAACCCATGTCGCGACTCCGGCGAACCCTCGCCCGGGCCAAAGGACTTGGCCCGGGCAAGGGTTCGAGAATTATTGCCCCAAACTTACTTGGCCTTATAAACGCCTTCGTTTAAGTATTTAAGCAATTCGTCCTTGCCCAAATGGCCGATGCCCAGATAGTCCAGGGTGTAACCGCTTTGGTAGAAATCCTTTTCGGCCATGACCGAGGCCAAGGTGATCATGGAATCGATTATGGGCGTGGGGACGTTGTATTTTTTCCCCAGCTCATGATAGACGTGGCAGCCCACGGGGATGTCCTCGGTGATGTAGCGGTTATGGATGGTAAAGGGCCCGGTCCCGAACTGGATGGGATCTTGCTCCTCAAAGGGGATGACATAATCCTTTCCCATATATTCCTGGCCCAGTAGGTTTTCCCGGCTAAAAAAGTCTTTGGGATCGTACTTTTGGATGCCCACGCCCATGGCCTGGGCCAAGGCGCTTTGCTCTTGGTAAAACCTTAACTGGACCCGGCTAATGGAGGGGCAATAGGCGTGGGAGTATATGGAGAACTTGGTTTTCTCGTCGCCAAAAACCACGCCGTAGTTTTCCATGGTGCCGACGCCCAAAATGACCCCGGGGCAATGGAGAACGGGGTTAACGTTGGAAAAACCCGTGTCCATCACGGTGTTGCCCCCAACCACGCCGTCCCCGGAGTTTACCGCGTCAAAGGCGCCGATATAGTTACTGCTGGCCAAGAAATCGGCTTGGTCGGTCGTGGGGAGGGCCGCCCCACGTAAGGTGATGGCCCGGTAATAAACCCTGATACTGGGTAAGATCACGCCGCCCTTGATATCGACCCGGCTTCCGTAAGGGGAGCTCGACCAGCCGCCGACGATGATTTTTTTGTCCACGCCTTTTTCCCTTAGCATCTTCCTAAGGATCAGGCTCCCGAAGTTATCCGGGATGATATGGACGATCTGCCCATCCTCCAAGGCCGGGATGAGCCTTTCAAAAAACGGGACGTGACCCAAAGCCGGGGTGGCCACGATGATAAGGCCCGCGCCCTTAACGGCTTTGGCGACGTCGGTCGTAACCAGGTCATACTTGGCCTGCCCAACCCTACCAAAGCCGTAGAGGTTAAGCTGATCGCCGTAAAACTTGACCCCGCCTTTCTCCACGCCAAACAGGGTTTTTTCGGCAAAGGGTTCCAGATCGCAAATCCTAACCCTGGCCCCGGCCAGGCTACTGTCGGCCGAGACGGCCTTGGCCACGGCGCCGCCGCCCAAAACGGCTATGGGTTTGTCTTTCAAATAACTTAGATGGCTCATTTTTATGGGCTCCCTTTTATGGTGTAAGGCCCCGGCTAAGGCGGGCGTTAAAAAAACGAAAAACTCTTGAAAAAAAACCACTCCGTCAAACGTTTTCAGGCTTTCTAACGGCTCTTCCCGCGTTTGATTTATTTATTGGTTGACGAACTTTACCGCTTGACTTTAATGAAAATGATGATAAGCTTTATTAACTCAAAAAAGAGACGATTACGTTTTTTGGCCATCATTCCAAGCCGGCCGTTAACCGTGCCGGCCGTTAATTAAGCTGGCCAGTTAACCGTGCCGGCCAGTAAATTTGGCCGTTTTCTTGGAACCTATCCGTCAAGGCCAAAAAAACCCGGCGGGCTTTGGCTGCCCATTGGGGGCAAAGCCAAGGCAAATCAGTTTTGCGATTTACTTAATCTTAACGATTCGCTTTAACTTAAACTACCACGCGATTG
>JAITLH010000059.1 GCA_031277995.1 Deltaproteobacteria bacterium | reverse complement strand
CGGCAACAGCAACAAGCGGTCGGGGAATCCATCCCGGCCCCAAATTTGTTAGAGGCGATCATCAAGGAAACTAACCTGACCCCCACCGACGAGGGCTATGAGGCGGCTCGATTGGGGATCAGTTCCTTCATTTCCGAGATGCTCAAACCGACCTACCAGCACGAAAAGGTCAAAAAAACCACCGTAGACAGGATGATCGCCGAGATCGATTACCGTATGGGGCGGCAGATTGACGAGATCCTTCACGACAAAGATTTTCAGGCCCTGGAATCGGCCTGGTTAGGCCTAAAACTTTTAATCGACCGCTCCGATTTTCGGGAAAACATCGAGGTCGAGATCATAAACCTCACCAAGGATGAGCTTTTGGACGATTTCCTGGACGCCGCGGAGATCACCCAATCGAGCCTATACAAGCTTATCTACACGGCCGAATACGGCCAGTTTGGCGGCAAACCCGTCGGCGCCATGATCGGCAACTATTACTTTGGGCCCACGGCCATGGATATCAGGCTTTTGCAATCGTTGGCCAGCGTCGCGGCCATAGCCCACGCCCCCTTCATAGCCGCCGCCGAACCCTCGTTTTTTGGCCTCAATACCTTTGAGCGGCTTCCGGCCCTAAAGGATCTCCAGGACATTTTCAGCGGCCCCCGTTACGCCAAATGGCAAAGTTTTAGGGAGTCCGAGGATTCCAGATACGTGGGCTTGACCCTGCCAAGGTTTTTGCTTCGGCAGCCCTACGATCCCGAGGACAATCCCGTCAAGGCCTTTGTCTATAAGGAAAACGTGGACGGCAGCCATGACAGTTTCCTTTGGGGCAATACCGCCTTCGCCTTCGCCTCGAGGTTAACGGACAGTTTCGCCAAATACCGTTGGTGCCCAAACATCATCGGCCCCAAGTCCGGCGGGGCGGTCGAAAACTTGCCCGTCCACCTCTACGAGAGCATGGGCGATATCGAGATGAAGATCCCCACCGAGGTCCTGATTTCCGATCGCCGGGAATACGAACTGGCCGAACAGGGTTTCATCGCCCTCACCATGAGAAAAGGCAGCGACAACGCGGCCTTCTTTTCGGCCAGTTCTTGCCAAAAACCCAAGTTCTTCGGGACTTCCCAGGAAGGCAAAGACGCCGAACTTAACTACCGGCTCTCAACCCAGCTCCCTTACATGTTCATCATTTCCCGCCTGGCCCATTACATCAAGGTTTTGCAAAGGGAGAACATCGGTTCCTGGAAAGAGCGCACCGACCTGGAAAGGGAGCTTAACCTTTGGATCCGCCAATACGTGGCCGATCAGGAAAACCCCAGCTCGGATACCCGTAGCCGCCGGCCCCTAAGGAGTTCCCAGATAACCGTCGACGAGGTCGAGGGCGATCCGGGCTGGTATAGGGTGACCATTTCCGTGCGTCCCCACTTCAAATACATGGGCGCCTATTTCACCCTGTCTTTGGTCGGAAAACTCGACAAAGAATAGGGGGGAGTAAGGGGCCAAGGGCCCGGATAAAGCCCCTGGATAAAGCCCTTGGATAAAGCCCTTGGATAGAACCCCTGGGCCGGGCGCGCGCGGGCCAAGCCTATTGGCCAAGAAAGTGCCCAGGCCCCGGGGCGTGGCTAAGAGTAAGCGGGCCAAGGAGACTAATTGGCGGATGGGCGGGTCCCTTTTTGAAAGGTTAACCATGGGCCAGCGGGCCGAGGAGATGGACGAAAACGATTCCATCCGAAACCACCTGCTGCGACTATTGACCACCAGGCAGGGAGCGGTCCAGACCCTGCCCGACTATGGACTGCCTGACTTAAACGATTTGGGGCTTTCCAAAAGCGAGCTTTTGGGTGAATGCTGCCGGGTCATCGCCGAGGGCATTGAACGCTATGAACCAAGGCTTTCTAACGTGAAAGTCGAGGTCATGAGGGAGACCCAGGGGCCCATGACCTTGGTCTTCGCAATCTCGGGGCGAAGGGTGTCCGAGGGCGGGGACTTTTCGCCTTGGCGCTGGGCCTTTAGCTTAGACAACTTGAAGTTTAAGCGGTAAGGTTGGGGATTTTGGCCGCGGCCGCCGCCACGGCCGCGGGCGGCGGACCGGCTGGGGGCGGCGGACCGGTTGGAGGCGTTTGGCGGATTTTTTTGGGAAGGTTGGCTTACGGGAAGATGAGTTTTAACAAGTATTATCAGGACGAATTGGTGGCCTTAAGGGAACTGGGCTCGGAGTTTTCGCTTAGGAATCCCGGCTTGGCGCCGTTTTTGGCCACGCCCGGAAGGGATCCGGACGTGGAGAGGTTACTTGAGGGCTTCGCCTTTTTGAGCGGGCGGCTTAGGCAAAAGCTGGACGATGAGTTGCCGGAGATTACCCACGCGCTTTTTAACCTCTTGTGGCCAAATTATTTGAGGCCCGTGCCCTCGGCCAGCGTCCTCCAGTACGTCCCGGCGGCTAGTTTGAGCGGAAATTTAAACATACCCAAGGGGACCAAGGTTAGTTCAAAGGCGGTGGATGGGTTGGCCTGTACCTTCCAGACGGTTTACGGGGTCGAGGTGGCCCCCTTGAAGCTAAGCGACTTGGAGTTTAGGGAGGACTCGGGGCGGCCGGTTTTGAGCCTTTCCTTTCAAACGTTGGGGGTGCCGCTTTCAAACTTTAGCCTCGATAAGCTTAGGTTGTTTTTGGTCGGGGAACCAAGCGTCACCACCAGCCTCTATTTCATTTTTTTAAAAAAAGTGACCGAGATACAGGCGGCCTACGTTGACGCGGAGGGTAAGGAGAAAACTTTCATGACCCTGGGGTCCGAAGCCTTGTCTAGCGTGGGTTTCAAAGAAGCGGAGGCCATGTATATTTACCCGAATAACACCTTTTCCGGCTATCGGCTGATGCAAGAGTATTTCTGTTTTCCGGAAAAGTTTCACTTCGTTGAGCTGGCCGGTTTGGGTGAATTGAACCAGAAAATTCCCGAAAAATACAAGGATATTGGTTCTTTTAAATTACTTTTTAGGTTAAAGGAAAGGCCTGAGCAGGCTGAGTTATTTAAAAAAGACAACATTAGGCTATTTTGCACTCCGGTCGTTAACCTCTTTCACTTGGACGCGACGCCGATTTTGATGGACCATCGGCAAACCGAGTATAGGATCGTGCCCGACCCCAGAAACCCTTACCATTACGCCGTTTATAACGTCGACAAGGTCAGCGGTTGGCTCCACGAGGCCAAAAAAGAAGTCGATTACGTGCCCTTTGAATCCTTTGAGCACGGCCAAACGCCCGGTTCGGCCTCGGCCTTTTATAGGCTAAGGCTTAAGCCCTCGGTTCACGATCGGGCCACGGAGACCTTTATCTCGGTGGTCCATTTGGCCAGGGGGGCGCCCCTTAGGGAAACGGTTAGTTTGGAACTGACCGTCACCAATCGCTTACTGGCCCAAAAGTTGGAATTGGGGGATATTTGCCGGCCTTCCGACAATACCCCGGAGCACGTGACCTTTTCCAACATAACCCCGGTAAGCGGATCCTACGCCCCGCCCTTGGAAAGCGACTTACTTTGGCGGCTCATTTCCAACATGTCCCTTAACTACGTTTCGTTAATCGACGTGCGGGCTTTGAAAACGGTCATTTCGGCTTACGATTTTCGGGCCCTTCACGACAAAAATAGGGCCCGGGCCATGGAACGGGTCCTTAACGGGCTAATTAGGGTTAATTCCTTTTCCACCGACCGGGTCTATCAGGGCTTGCCGCTTAGGGGTTCCAAAACCACCCTCACCCTAAACCAGGAATCCTTTAACGGGGAGGGGGACATGTATCTTTTTGGCTCAATCGTCAATGAGTTTTTGGCATTGTACGCGACCGTCAATAGCTTTCACGAGTTGACGGTGACGGAAGAAAAACGCGGGGAAACCTACAGATGGCCGGCCCGATTAGGCATGATGACCCTTTAGGGGCTTTGGAGGCTTTGGGCCCATTGGACGCCCTGGGGGCCTTGGACGCCCTGGACTTAGTTTTGGACGATGAGCGCAGGCGCCTTAAGAGAGCCCTAACCGAGACCCCGGGCAGTTTTACCTTGGCCCAGGCCGTCTCGTTGAGCCAGGGCGTGATTAATGGCCATTTTGGCTCCGGGTCAAAAAATAGCCTCCGTTACAGGGTTAACCCCTCGTTGAGTTTTCCGCCCCACGATCTGGCCGAGCTGGATTTTGAACCAACCGAGAGCGGCGTCAGGACCCTAATAACCCTAAACCTCATGGGCCTGCACGGGGCGGCCTCGCCCATCCCCGCCTATTTCACCGAATACGTAGCCCAGCACCAAGACGAAAAATGCGTTTTACGGGATTTTCTCGATATCTTTAACCATCACTTCGTCGATCTGCTATGCCAGTCCTGGTTAAAGTATCGCTACCACGTTCGCTTTAGGCCCATGGCCACCGATCGCCTGTCCAATCGGTTTTTTAGTTTCATGGGCTTGGGGCATAAAACTTTACGGGAAAACGGCGAACTCGATCCCGTAAGGCTTATGGCTTACATGGGCCTGATCGCCTTTAGCGGCGAATCGGCCGGATCCTTGGAGAGCATCTTACGCCACTATTTCTCACACCGCGAAGTCCACTTGGTTTTGTGCGTTCGCCGCGAGGTGCCCATCCCGGGCGATCAAAAATCCTCCCTGGGGGCGGCCAATAGTACCCTGGGCGACGATTGCCTTTTGGGGGAATCGGTCAAAGACCAAACGGGCAAGTTTCGCATCGTCATAGAAAACCTTAACTGGGTGGCCTTTAATGGCTTTCTCCCCTGCGGCAAAACCTTTCCCAGGCTTAAGTCCCTGATTCGATTCGTCATGCGCTCCCAGCTAAGTTTCGATTTGGAACTACGGTTAAAGCCCGAGGACATCCCCGCCCTAATCATCAGCGAATCGGCCCAGTGCCGCCTGGGCTGGTCAACTTGGCTGGGTAACGGCGGCGACGGGGTGGTTCTCTTGGAAACCGACGGGGTCTTTAGTAGCTAAGGGCCGGGGCTAAGGGCCTGGACTAAGGGCCGGGGGCCTTGGCTAGCGAAGCTAAAAAGGCACGTTTTTCGATCTTTTCGATTATTCTCGGCCAAAAAATGGCCGACGCCGCGGTAAACGGTACCAATCCTATGCTAAACATGAATCTGGGCTCATTGGTGGCCGCCCTTGACGAGACGGCCAGGGTCGCCTTGGAGGGAGCGGCCGAAAGTTGCGTTGGCCGGGGCGGCCAAGAAATTGGCATCGAGGATTACTTTGAAAAGATTCAGTTGACCGGAACCTTCCAGGACGTTTGCCGCCAGTTTGAGATAAACCTGGAAAACGTCAGGGAGCTATTGGAAAAAGGGCGAAAAAGGGCCGGAAAGTACACGGGCCGACCGGTATTTTCGGTACTTTTGGTGGAGTTTCTCCAAGAGTCTTATCTCTTGGCCACTTTGGAGCTTGGGGCCGGCCAAATAGACGTGGGCGTTTTGGTTTTGGCCTTACTGTCAAACCCCTTGCGCTATAGCGCGATGCCTTTTTACCAAGAACTAGCCAAAATCTCGCCCGAAAAACTCCGTTCCCTTTGGGCCGGGCGCCTTGAGGAAAGCTCTCCCAAAACCACACACCCAGGCGGGGGGGGCGGCTTTTTGGCCCAGTTTACCATCGATTTTACCCAGGAGGCCAAAGACGGCTTGATCGATCCCGTTTTCGCCCGGGGGCCGGAGATTCGGCAAGTCGTTGACATCCTGACCCGCCGCCGCAAAAACAATCCCATGTTGGTGGGCGATCCCGGGGTGGGCAAAACCGCCGTAGCCGAGGGCCTGGCCTTAAAGATAGCCCTAAACGACGTCCCCGAGGCCCTCTCAAACGTTCGCTTGATTGGTCTCGACCTGGGCCGTTTGGCCGCCGGGGCCAGCGTCAAGGGCGAGTTTGAAAGACGGCTAAAGGGCGTAATCGACGAGGTCAAGGCCTCGCCCATCCCCATCGTCTTATTTATCGACGAGGCCCACACCCTAATCGGTTCGGGGAATGCCCCGGGCCTGGGGGATGGGGCCAATCTCCTAAAACCGGCCCTGGCCAGGGGCGATCTAAGGACCCTGGCCGCCACCACCTGGAGCGAATACAAAAAATACTTTGAAAAAGACGCCGCCCTGGCCAGGCGTTTCCAACTGGTTAAGCTTGACGAACCAAGCCCAAAGGAAACGGTCACGATTTTACGGGGCCTTTTGGCCAGTTACGAAAAAAGCCACGGCGTTTACGTCAAAGACGACGCCCTAATACAAATCGCCGAGCTCTCCGATCGCTTCATATCCGGCCGCTACCTGCCCGACAAGGCCATAGACGTCCTGGATACCGTCTGCGCCCGCGTCAAAGTCAGCCTGGGCGCCAAACCCGGCGCCCTGGAAGCCCTGGAAGAGGAACTAGCCGCCGCCAAAAGGGCCCTGGGAGCCCTAGAGCGAGACGCCCTCTACGGCCCCCAGGACTTTCAAAGCCCAAGCCACAAGGAAGAAACCCTCCCCGGCCTTAGGGCCAAAATCGCCGCCCTAACCAAAGCCCAAGACGAGCTAGACGGGCGCTGGCGCAAGGAACTCGATTTGGCCCGGGAGATTATTAAGCTAAGGACCCAAATGGCCGGAAACGAAAGCGATCGGGCCCAGTTAAGCCAAAGCCCGGAGCCGCCTTTGGGTCCGGGTTTTGACCCCAAGGCCAAAATAATGGAACTAAGGGAGAAGCTTATGGCCCTTGGGGCCGATGAGCCCTTGGTCTTTTATGAGGTCGATGTCCCCTTGGTGACTGAGCTTATTAGTGAATGGACGGGCGTTCCCAGGGAAAAACTCCTGGGCCAGGCCCGGGGCGTTGAGGATTTTGGGAAGAGGTTAAGGAAACGGATTCGCGGCCAGGAGATGGCCGTAAGGACCATCGAAAAAGCGGTCATGACGGTATTTAGCGGCCTGGAGAATCCCGACGCGCCAAACGGGGTCTTTTTGCTGGTGGGTCCCAGCGGGGTGGGCAAAACCGAGACGGCCTTGGCCGTGGCCGAGGAACTTTTTGGCGGCGAGCGCTTTTTGATAAGCGTAAACATGTCAGAATTTCAGGAAAAGCATACCGCCTCACGCCTAATTGGCTCCCCGCCCGGCTACGTAGGTTACGGGGAAGGGGGCAGGCTTACCGAGGCCGTGCGAAGGCAGCCCTATTCGGCCGTTCTTTTTGACGAGGTGGAAAAGGCCCATCCCGACATCTTAAACCTTTTTTACCAGATCTTTGACAAAGGGGTTTTGGCCGACGGCGAGGGCCGCGAGGTGGATTTTAAAAACTCCATGATATTCATGACCTCGAACCTGGGCGGCGAGGTCATTACCGCCCTTTATGAGGACGGCGAGCCCTCGGAAAAGGTCCTGGGCGAGGCCCTAAGGCCCATACTTAACCAGTTTTTTAGGCCGGCCCTTTTGGGGCGCCTTACCGTCGTCCCCTACGCCCCCATCGCCAAGGAGGTTTTGAGGGAACTGGTGGAAATCAGGTTTTTGGCCATTAAAGATCGCTTTTTCCAAAGGCGCGGATTAACCCTTAACTGGACCCCAACGGTCATCGAAAGCGTCGCCCAAAGCTGCGTGGCCGTGGAAAGCGGGGCCCGCAATATCGATATGGTTTTAAATAAGACCCTTTTACCCAATCTCTCCGTCTTCGCCCTAAGCGGCTTAAACGACGGCGCCCGGGAGGTGGAAATAGACCTGGACAAAACGGCCGGGACTTTTTCCTTCAAAGCCTCCTAAAAAATCAAAAACACAACAATACTTAATTGATTAAAAACTCTTTTAATCAATTAAGTAAGTAAAAAAACATATAAACTTGAACATGGAAATACTATTCGAAATCATAAGCCATCATAAATTTTTCCCCCAAGGCAAGATTTCCCACATCTTTAACGAAACCGGGGGTTACATTGGCCGCTCCAACGAGTCCGACTGGGTTTTGCCGGATAGGTCCCGGGAGATCTCCCGCAAGCACGCCCTCATAAGTTGCGACGGCAAAAACTTTTTCCTGGAGGATTTAAGTTCCAATGGGGTCATGTCCACTCTCACCCATGAAATGGTCGGGGCCGGCCAAAGGCACCTTATCCAACACGGCGATTCTTTCCAGCTGGGCCAGTTCGTCATCCAAGCTAGGGTCCTTAGAAACCCCAATGCTTACCTACCCGTGGACCTAGACGACACCGTCGAGGAAAACGACCAAGACCTTGACCC
>JAITLH010000452.1 GCA_031277995.1 Deltaproteobacteria bacterium | reverse complement strand
AAATGAGTATTATAAAGATGTCGAAGCCGAAGTCGAAGCTCGACTCGAAGCCAAATTCGAAGCTCGGGTCGCCGAAGCTAAAGCCGAAGCCAAAGCCAGAGCCAAAGCCGAAGTCGAAGCTCGAGTCAATGAAATATTAGGCAACTTATTATTAGACTTAAAGGCTAATAATGGCATTCTTGACGAAGAGTTAGAGCTAAAATATAAAAAAATATTGGACTCTTTAATCTGAAGCTGCCCGGCCATCTTCAACTTATGAGTTTCAAATATTTCTATAGCGTGTAACGCCCGTGGCTATGTCGAGCCAAGTTTAGGCCGACACTCCGCCTAAGCGCGTCATCGCGCCTTTTCGCTGCCGCGGAAAAAACTTAATTTTATCGGGTAGGCAATGGGATTTTTTCGCGTTTATTTTGGACTCATTTAATCCTATGACGATAGGGTCATTTAATCGTAAAATCACTACTTTTCGATAGGTGCGTAGCTTAGTCCTAGATTTTTTTGGTGGGCTTGGCGGCCTTGGCGCGGGGGGTTTTTTCTCGCTTCGCTGCCGGAAGCCGAAAAATCAATGGTGAAAAATATCCGGAAATAATTGTTAAGCTAGTTTGGTACGTTTAAATTTATTCTATAAATACTTTAAAAATCACTAAACGGTTATTTTTTAATTAATTATCTATTGTTATAACGGTACATACCTTTTTTATGAAAGGCCCGGGGGGTCGCGGCTTTCGCCCCCGGGCTTTTTTTTTGTGGCCAGCGCCAGGGGCCTTGGTTTTGGCCGCCCCAAGGTAGGCGAGGTAAAAATCGGCCCCGAATTGGCCGCGCCCGTAAGAAGATCTTCTTTCCCCCCTACGAAAATCCATACCGTTTTTTTCAAACCACAGCTTCAAAAATATACTGGAAATTCACGCCATTTTGAGCTAATATCGAATAGGCGGATCTCTTCTGGTGACCCTGAAAAGTCGATTGCTAAACATTAAGTTGGTTTTGGTCGATTTTTTCACTTCTTTATTTTATTACCGCTCCAGAGAATCGGCAATTTTTGGCCTTTCTGGCTCTATTTTCTTAGATGGCCAATAGTTAAAGGTATTTTTCCCGCCCGAAATTACTTTTCCTTTTACGTATTAGTGGGTTAACGTATGCTAAGTTCGTCTGACAAGCCGCCCTTGCCCCTACCCTTAAGTACCATGGCCATTGGATCGGTCCCTTACGAGGACCCAGCTTTGCCCTTGGAATTGATGGCCAAGTTTTTGGACATCCCAACCTCCCCCCAAATGGTACGGGTCTCCCCGTGGGAGGACATGATATTGGGGGCCGTTTCGGGCTTGCCGGCCTTGGAGGTTAACGACCGGGTGGTTCGCGTCAAAAGCCAAGGCCGCGAACAAGCCCTGACCGAGTTTTACGAAAAATACTACGCCGGGGATTTGGATTATTTCGCTTTGGACAAAAGATCGTCACTGGGTTTTGAGGCCTTCGCGAAAAAGGCCAAGGACGATAAGACCTTTGGGCCCGGTTTTTTAAAGTCCCAGGTGGTTGGCCCCTTGACCTTTGGCCAGTCGGTTAAGGTCGATGGCGAAAATTCCCTCATCGATAGCCCGGAACTTTTGGAGGCGGTGTCTTTGGGCATCGGGGCCAAGGCCGCTTGGCTGGCCAAACAAATCAGGGAACTGGGACGCTCGGCCATAGTTTTCATGGACGAACCGGGCTTGACCGGATACGGCTCGGCCTTTTCGACCTTGACAGCGCAAATGGTCGTGGACGCCCTGGGCGGCGCGATTAAGGCGGCCAAGTCCTGGGGCGACGTTTTGATTGGCTGCCACGTATGCGGCAATACCGACTGGGGACTTTTAAGCGGGGTGGGGCTGGACATATTAAATTTTGACGCCTATGAGTTTTTGCCCACGGTTTGCCTGTATCCCAGGGAGATTAGGGCATTTTTGGAAGAGGGCGGGGCCTTGGCCTTTGGCATTGTCCCAACCAACGATTTTACCTTTGACCTCAAGGCCGAGGACTTGGCCAAAATGGTCAAAGACGGCTGGGAAGTTTTGGCCTCCAAGGGCGTTGGGGCCGAGCTATTGGCCCAAAGAACTTTTCTAAGCAGCGCCTGCGGGCTTGGCACCTTGGCGCCCGAAAAAGCCACGGGCATTTTGGGGATTTTGCCTAAGGTGGCCGAGATTTTAAAGTCTTAAAGCGCCAAGGGCGGCGGGTCTTTTGGGGCCCTTGGCGGCGCTTTAAGTGGGGCGCTTTTTTCCGGGCTTTGGCCCCTTGGTTTTCGGAGATTCATGGCCGGGCAAAAAAATAAGAGAAAAACCGCGAATCGCAAGGCTCGGCAGGCCCCGGCCTTTCCGGTGGAGGTCCCGGCCCTGGGGACGCTTATCCTGGCCGTGATCGTGGTCCTGTCGCTTTTTTCCCACCGGGCCGGAGATTTGGCGGCCGGGCCGGCCAGGGAATTCCACAATCACATCGGGCTTATCGGGGCCCATCTCTCGGCGGTTTTGATTAAGTGGTTTGGTTTGGCTTCCTTTTGGCCGGCCCCGATCTTTTTCATCCTGTCGGTCATTTTCATTAAAGGCCGATCGCCCAAGGTCGGTCCCTTCCAGCTCTTTTTGGGCTTGGCCCTGGCCGTCTTCGCCGTTTTGGCGCTTTTTGCCATCGTCTGGCCGGGCCCGAGGCTTACGGTTTTTTGGCCGGGCGAGTCCGTTTCCGGCGGCGGGGCGGTGGGGGCTT
>JAITLH010000451.1 GCA_031277995.1 Deltaproteobacteria bacterium | reverse complement strand
TTTAAGTTACCGGCTGACCCCCTCAGAACTTTCCGCCTGCCAGGGTAACTTCGTTACCCCCGGCCCCTGGGTCTCCATGGGCGTCTCGGACGCGGCCTTGGCCGGTGAGCATTTTATCGCGACCGGCAGCGGCAAGCACTTTCGTAACGTCAAACGCGATCCACCGGCCAATATCGGTATCGTCGAGATAAACCCCGAGGGAAACGCCTGGCGCATCGTCTGGGGCCTGGAAGGCGGCGCCGTCCCCACCAGTGAGTTCCCGAGCCATTTCCTTAACCATGCCGTCCGCTTGACCGCCTCAAACGGACGCGACCATGTCATCTACCACGCCCATCCCCCCAACCTCATCGCCCTAACCTACGTCCTGCCCCTAAACGGGCGCGATTTCACCAGGGTCCTGTGGCAAAGCGCGACCGAATGCTGCGTGGTCTTTCCCGAGGGCGTAGGGGTAATCCCTTGGATGATTCCCGGCGGGGCCGACATCGCCCTGGCCACCTCCAAGGCCATGAAAAGCCATTCCGCCGTGGTTTGGCCCCATCACGGCCTTTTTTGCTCGGGCGCCGACTTTGACGAGACCTTGGGCCTAATGAACACCATCGAGAACGCGGCCAAGATTTTTGTCAAAGCCCAATCGACTGGCCTAAAAACCCTTTCGACCATAACCGACGACAATCTTAGGGCCATCGCCGCCGCCTTCAATATCACCCTAAATGAATCCTTTTTAAATTAACGCCCCCAAACGCTCCATCGGCCCTGCCCGCCAATCCAATCCCCCCTTCGGCCATGAAAAAGGCTAGCCCCAAACGGGCTAGCCTCACAGTCAACCAAACAAAGAAAAGAAGATCGCATCCAGTAAGGCCCGTAAAGGGGTCTAATCGGCCCTGGGAGGCCTTTGGCCGGTGGACCTAGGGTTAAAACCATGGGTCAAAGCCCCAAAGCGCTTCCAGGCCCTTTACCGATTCTTTGCATGGCCGGATAGCCTCGCGCCTAAGGTCCGGCTCATTTAAGAATGGTTTTTATCAAAGACACGATCTGGGTCAAATCGGTTTTGACTCCATCGAAAGTGTTAGGATGAGCGTTAAGCTTTTTTAGGCCTTCAAGTTTAGACCTAAAAGATTTCGCGTGAACTTTAAAACGCTCGATCTTTCTTATTATGGTTTGCGTTTTGGGGTCGTTATCCAAAGAACCGGGTTTGACATAACCTTCTTGGATATCTGGTTCATTTTCCTTAACCGCTTTATTTTTTTGAGCGGGTTTGTTGTGTTTGGTCTCTATTAAGTTTTTAAACTCAAGGAATTTATCCATTCGCGTTTCAGGGGTGGCCGTTTTGGCGAGCCGAAGCAATTTTGGATAGGACCATAAATTTGATTTTAGGGCTTCGGCTTTAATTTCTGGCTCAAGTTTGCTGATTTTAAGTAATTCAGAAACGTAGCTTTTAGACAAATGAATCTTGGCGATTAAGGCGGTCAGGTCAGCCGTATCGTCTTCGCTTTTCATTTTAACGAAGATGTTCTCGATGGCCATGGCTTTTTCCATGGCGGTAAAATCTTCTCGATGAACGTTTTGAGAAAATGATACCAGAGCGTAGTCTAGAGAATCTTTAGACAAGATACGGCAGTCAATTTTGTCTAAATTAAGCTCCTTGCAAGATCTCCATCTTCTCTCCCCGTCGACGATCAGGTAATGTCCGGGTTTTGAATCGTTTTCCCTGATTAAAATGGGGTCAAGCAAAGTCGTCGAAAAGATTGACTGTTTAAGTTGTTCCAAGGAATTGACCGCGAAAAACTTTCTGGGCTGATAGGGATCAGCCTCAACGCGATCGATACTGATTGAAATAATCATGTTATGGGATTGTCCGCTAACGGAATGGTCCGTTTGGTTAAAGCTTTGGGAGGGCGCGCTAAGAACATCCGGCTCAATTTTTTTAGTGGTTACGGGACTTTTCGTCGCTGCAACCGCTTTAAAATGAGCCGACCGTCTATTTGCCTTTTTGTGATTTTTCTTTTTGTTTGAGCGTTTCGAAGACACTATTTCTTCCTGTTTATGAATGTGAGCTTTTTTGTAAAAAAGACTCAAATATTGCCCCATTGTTTGCCGTTAGGTTACCGAACGGTGGCCTAGGGCGAGCAAGGACCCCATGGTCGAGAGCTTTCTTTGTAAAAAAAACTCCGAGTTTTGCCCCATTTTTTGCCGTTCGGTTACCGAACGGGAGGCCCGGGGCGGCCAAGGACCCCATGATCGAGAGCTTTCTTTGTAAGAAAAACTCCAAGTTTTGGCCCATTTTTGCCAGTTCTGTACCAGAACTGGGGTGGACCCTGGGCGGCGAAAAGAGATATTACACAACTCGTAACGGATTGTCAACCTAAATTCTCATGATAACTAAATTTATCTCGAAATGACCCAAAAAATGACCATAAATTCCCAACCAAGATGAGTGCGATCGAGTTTGTCTCGTTGCGCCAATAGAGCCAATTTATTTAGTATTTTCTGATTGTCAAAAATCTCATGGCCATTTTTCCGTGCCCAAAATGGCTCTTTTCATGCTATACTTAATTAAGTTTAATTTGTTAATATTAGCTTCAATTAATAAATCGGCCCGGGGCATTTTTTGACACTTGTCTGGTCATGGAAACACCTAGGTTTAGGGGTTTAAAACGCTCCCAGACCCCTTGGAGGCCGATTATGGGGCAAGTTTCCCTTAGGTTTCACCTATTAAGTTTAGCGTTTAGACAAAAAAGATAGTCCGGGGCCTTCGGGCTGACCAAATTGAATTGATTAGGCGGCTGGCGGGAAGTTTTCCCTGGCTAGAGGAGGCCGGGTGCGCCGCGAGGGGCTTGCGCCTGGGAAGAGGGCCTGGCCACGGGGGGGCAAGGCCTTTATTGGCGACTTTGGGGGGGTGGAAGTATAGCGGGATCGGAAGTTACGGCTTTTGACGTCCGTTGGTCGGAAGCGGGGAAGCGGAGCTAATCGAGGCGGCCATAAAATGGGAGGTTATGGCTCGGGAAAACGCGGTTTGTGGGCTTTACGATTTGGGATGTGGGGGAAAGGCATTTTCAAAAGTCAGCTAAACAAATAGGGTCCGGAAAAGGGATAGTTGCCGGGGATGGCGCCAAAGTGGCTAACCAGGTGGCCGTTATCCAGGTGATGGAGGACAAAGCCGGGGGCGCCCAGAAAAAATTCCCGCCCCCCGTCTGGGCCGATTTCTAGGATAATGGGCATGGAGGCGGGCGGGGCCACCACGGCCCCTAGGCGGAGGTTACCGTTAAGGCGCAGATTGGTGGTAAGACCCCGGTGGAGATGGCCCGAGGCCAAGGTGAGGTTGGTGGATTGGTTACTGGGGAGGTTAGCTAGGAGGGATAGAAAGGCGTCCTGGCCTTCAAAGGGTTCGTCCAGGGCGCCCAGGCCCGAAAGGAAGGGCGGATGGTGGGAAAAGACAATCGTGGTTTCTTTGGCCTTTCGCAAAAGTTCTTCCTTTAGTAAGCTTATGGCCTCGGGGCCAAGGTAGCCGTTATGCTCGCCTTCCCTGACGGTGTCTAGCATTATGAGTTTTAAATCGCCCAGGATATACGAATAGGTCAGATTGCCGGGGCTTTGGGCTAGGCAAAAGGGTCCAAGCTCGGCCAAAAACTCGGCTCGCCTGTCGTGATTGCCCGGGAGGGCCAAAACGGGCACTTGCCATCTTGAAAACAGTTTCCTTATGAAAGCGTAGGCTTGGGTCTGGCCCCGATCCGCCAAATCCCCGGTCATGACCAAGGCGTCAAGTTTTGGTTCCAAATTAAATAGCCAATCTTCCAAGGCCTCCAAGGCCAAGGAGGTGTCGGCTTGGCCACTGGCCAGGTTTCGATTGGCCAAAACGTGGGTGTCGGAGATCTGACCGATTAACATCTTAAACCAACCGTTTCGTCCTTGGTCGCTAAGAACCAAGACCTGATTTTGGCGCTTTTAAAGCGCTTTGGAAAACAAGAGAAGTTCCTCGGGGGGCAGATAAACGCCCACGGTTTGTCCCGGCTCGTGGGAACCCCCGTAGGCTTCAAACTTCAAGGCTTCCGTCGAATCGCCGAAACCTGCGGCGTTTTCAAGCTTCGGGCTCCCATTGGGGCCAACGGAAACGCTGGGAAGTTCCAGTTTGATGGAAATTTCCTCGGATAGCCTAACCACCAAACGGATCTTTTGGCCGACAAAGCGCTTGGAAATCACGGTGCCCCTCACCCGGCCCGGCACGATGGGGGCGAGTTTGGGCTTGTCTGGCCTAAAATAAACGCTCACTTGCCCTTCCCTAAGGTCGGAGAAAAAATCCTGGCTGGGCTTTTGGCTGGGGTCCAAGGAGGCCTCAGGGCCCTTTTCCAAGTTGGCGTTCGCTAAAGGCCGCCGGTCTTGGTTAGTCCCAAAATCATCCGCGTTCCTTTTCCTTAGGGCCGAGATGGGTATGCTCCCGGAGCCCGGGAGCCTTAGGTAGTCGCCCTCAAGTTTTCCCACCAGGTGGTTGGAGCCGCCCACGAATCCGGCCACGAAGGAGGTTTTGGGGCAATGGTAGATTTCGAAAGGACTTCCCGTTTGTTCCACCCGTCCGTCCTTCATGACCACGATGATATCGCCCAAGGCCATGGCCTCGTCTTGATCGTGGGTAACCATGACGGTCGTTATTCCCAGGCGGCTTAGGAGTTCCTCAAGTTCTTCCCTAAGGCTGACCCTCAAAATGGCGTCCAAGGCGGCCAGGGGCTCGTCTAGCAAAAGAACCCTGGGACCCGAGGCCAAAGCCCTGGCCAAGGCCACGCGCTGTTTTTGGCCCCCGGAAAGGCGATCCACGCGGCGCTCGGAGAGGTCGGTTAGTTTAACCATGGACAGCATGGCTTTAACCACGCTTTCGCGCTCGGCTTTTGGTCTCTTTCTGGCCTTAAGGCCGTAGGCCACGTTTTCGGCCACGCTCATGTGGGGGAAGAGGGCGAAGTGCTGAAAAACCATGCCTATTTGCCTTTTCTCCACCGGGACGTTGGTGACGTCCTGACCGCCCAAAAACACCCGGCCGCCGGGATCGGGAGACTCAAGGCCGGCGATTAGCCTCAGGGTAGTTGTCTTCCCGCAGCCCGAGGGTCCCAACAAAGCCACTTTCTTTCCGGCGGGTATGTCTAAGGAAAAGGGCTCAACCACCCTTTGCTGGCCAAAGGTCTTACCGAGGCCGCGAAGACTGATGGCGACCGGCTTTATGCCCACGGCGGATTCGTTCGCGGCTAGGCCCATTGGGGGCGCGCCTAGGGGGTGGTGGGCATGGGAGCCAGGGTCAAGGTGGCCAGGGTCAAGTGGGCTAGGGTCAAGTGAGCCCGGGTCACGAGTGGCTGGGTTTTTTGGGCCAACGGAGGTTTCTCCGTTAGGATATTGAACCCTTTGGTTATCGGAGGCCAGGGCGGCTTGATTGGGGGTCATGGTTTGTATCCTCGTTTTGGTTTCTGGAGCTTAAAGGGCTTTTTTATCGCTTGGGCCCCAGGACTTTGGCCATGAGGCTGGGTAACTTTTGGGCCAGGACCAGCAAAGGGACGATCAGGACCAAAAATATCAAGGTGTAGGCCGAGCCGATCTCAAGTCGCATCGAGGCGTAACTATCGGCCAGGCCCACGGGAAGGGTTCTGGTAAAGGGCGTTTGTAGCATCCAGGTTATGTTAAACTCTCCCAATGATAAGGCCAGAACTTGTAGGGCCCCGGCCAAGATGCCCGGGGCGGCCGCGGGGGTCACGATCTGGAAAAACCTTCTAAAAAATCCCGCCCCCAAGGTGGCCGCGGCTTCCTCGTAAAGGCTTAGGGGAATCGTCCTCAAGATCGCGGCGACGGAGCGAACCATGAAGGGTAAGCAAAAAACCGCGTGCCCGGCCATGATAAAAAAAGAACTCTTTCTAAACCAATCATTGCCGCCCCAGGTGAGGAGTATTCCCAGGCCAATGGATAATCCCGGAACGGTGAGGGGGAGGACCAGGGCTTCCTCCAGGCCGGATACGAACCTGGATTTTCCGGATTTGACCAGGGCGTAGGCCGCGGGAATGCCGGCCAAAATACAAATGAAAAGGGTGCCCAGGGCGATTAAAAGACCCCTGACGATGGTGTCTCCGTAAAGGCTTAGGACCTTAGCCAACCATTCCAAAGTCAGGCCCGATTTAAAACCCTGAAAAGCGTTTTTCATTAGGGCTATGCCCACCGTGTAAAAAACGGGGGCGATCAAAAAAACGCAGGTAAGACTCGTAATCCCAAACTGGAAGTAAAAGAAAAACCCTTTTTTCATTCCTCTCTGCCTTCCGACTGGCGGCCTCTGGGCAAGCTAAACGGCCCCATGGGCCGGTAAGCCATCGTGATTATTGGGCCATTTAAGCTAACTGGTTTAGGCCTTAATTGGCCCGGCCCTGGGCGCGGGCCAGCGGGTTCGATTAGACCCCGGTTCCCTCGGGCTCAAGACCGCTTATTACCCTGACCGTCCAGAGGATTAGCCAAGTTATTAGGCCCAGGATTAAGGAAAGGGCCGAGGCTACCCCCAGGTTGGCCAAAAGGGTGTATTCGGTATAAATGACTATGGGTAGGACGTTTATGTCGGTGGCCAAGGTGAAGGCCGTCCCGAAGGCGCCCATGGAAGTGGCCAGGCAAATGGCCCCCGTGGAAAAAAACGAGGGCCATAGGGCCGGGAGGGTGACGTCCTTAAGGGCCTTAAAGGGCCCGGAACCCAAAGTCCTGGCCGCCTCTTCCCGGGCTTTTTCAAGCTTTCCAGCCGCGGCCATGACCGTCAAAACCACCCGGGGAATGGAAAAGTAGAGATAGCCGACGAAAAGGCCGGCGGTCGAATAGGCGAAGACCAGCTTGTGGCCAAAAAGGGCGTTGGTGATGGTACCCAAAAGGCCCAAACGACCGCCCCAAAGGATGACCATAAAACCCACCACCACCCCCGGGAAGGACAAAGGCAAGGTGAGGGCGGCGATCATGACCTCGCGGCCCTTAAAGCGGGCCCGTTCGAGAAATATGCCCGACATGCCTCCCAGGGCCAGGGCGGCCAAGGTCACGGCGGCCGAGAGAATGGCCGTGTCCCTTAGGCTTTGCAAATACCTGGGGTTGGATAAAACCGAGAAATAGATCTTCCAGCCCAGAGGCGAAGAGAGCGAGATGGGGATAAGCTTGGCCATGGGCAAAAGGAAAAAGGCCAGAAACACGATCAAAGCCGGCATGAGCGAAATCGCCAGAAATGAACGCCTGGCCATGGTTTCTCCTAAGCATATGTAAGGGCGATTGATAAGGAGGGGCTAAGAAATTTAACCCACCGCTAAAAGGCCCAGACTATCCGGCCTATCTGGCTTATCTGGCCTAGCTGGCCTAGCCTATCTTGCCTATCTGGCCTGGCCAGTTTGTCGCGCCTATCGGGTCTATTTCATCTATCTTGACCGTCTCGACTGTCTCGAAAAGGGTTATTGGACCTCGGCCAAATACCTTTCGGTGAAGGCTTTTTGGGCCTCGGCCATTTTGGCGTAATCGACCGTGCCCACTTTCTTGTATTCGCTATCTGGGAGGAAAAACTTGGCTATCTCGGGGGTCATGGCCTCGATATGGACCGGCCTTAAATAATTTTCGGCCCATAGTTTCTGGCCCTTGTCGCTTAGGACAAAGTCTATGACCGCCTTGCCGTTCGCCTCATGGGGAGCGTTTTTGACCAAGGTCATAACGTAGGGAACCATGATGGAACCCTCGGCGGGAATTACAAAATCGACGTTGGCCTTGTCGGTAAACTTGGCCCGGTAGGCGTTAAAATCGTAATCCAGGAGAATGGGGATCTCGCCGGAAAGGACTCTGGCGTATGAGGTTTGCATGGGGATGATGGGATCGTTTTTCTTAAGTTCCTTAAAAAAGTTAATGGCCGGGTCAAAGTTATCAAGGTTACCGCCCAAAGCCTCATTTATGGCCACGGCCCCAACGTAACCAACGAAAGCCGAACCGGGATCCAAAAAACCCACCAAACCCTTATACTGGGGATCCAAAAGATCTTTCCATGATTTGGGGATGGGTTTGCCTTCCAAGGCGTCGACGTTAATCATCAAACCAAGCGATCCGGAGTGGATGGTTACCCAATACCCGTCGGGGTCCTTAAGATTGGCCGGGACCGATTCCCAGCCCTTGCCTTTGTAAGTGGTTATGACTTCCTCGCGAATGGCGTTTATGGCAAATGATATGCCCAAATAGCTAACGTCGGCCACGGGGTTGTTTTTCTCGGCTATGAGCTGAGAAACCGACTGTCCCGAGTTCTTGTTATCCATGGGGACGGTTATGCCGGTTTCGGTTTTAATGAGTTCCAATTGCGAACCCCACCCGGCCCACTCGGGCGGGCAGTTGTAACAAACCGCCGTTTGGTTCTGGGCCAGGGCCGGAGAGCCCATAAGCAGTAAGGCAAAGACAAAAGCCTCAACGCCCATAAACAGAAAGGCGAAGAGAAAGGACGAAACTTTCTTTCCCATCCGGAAAACTCCTTGATGTAATTGTTAGATTATTAAAGGGATAATCGACTGGAAGCGGAGGCTGACCAAAAAAAACGTCCTTTGAGACCGGAACGTTTTGGGGCCTTGAAATCCTGGGACCAAGACGATCCTTAAGCGAAAAAAAACCTGGGCCAAGGGGGGCATTGAAGGTCATGGCTCAAGTTGGATCTCTTTGAAGTTTAAGGGCGTGGCGCGAAAAAATGGTTAACGATAATTAAAGAATTTGTAAAACCTCCCCCAAAAGGCTAGCCTAATTTAAGTAAGCGGCTTGGGGCGGAAAATGGCTTAACCGAGGGTCGCTTGACGCGGTTATCCTTGCCGGCGTCTGGGGGGAAAGAATGGGAAAGGTCGGATGTGGGGGAAAGGCTGGGGAAGGCTGGGTAGAGGGAAAGAATGTGGAAGGACGGCTGGGTAGAGGGAAAGAACGGGAAAGGTCGGATGGGATTGGGGGCGGCTGGTCGAAAGAGGGCGGGTTTAGAGAGGTTCGGCAGGGGCAGGGCGCGTTTGGGGCTACCATTATTAGGGGGCTGGAAGCCATTGGCCAAATCAATAAAACCAGGGGATACCGTGGGCCGGCGAATCGGTTGGGCGATAAAAAAACCGAGATGGCTTTTTTAGGTGGTTTTGGCTCGGGCGTAAGAACCGTAAACCTGGGGCGCTTTAGGTTTGGGTTTTATGGCGATTGGTTTGGCAAGTTCTTTTAATTGGCCTAATGGGTATAGCGAAAATGAACTTTATCTTTACGATGGCGGGGCGGGGCTGGAAATTGGAATTTTGGGAAGAATATTTTTAAGAAACGGTACGCTAAGGTTTAATAGTTCCCTTGGCTCAACTTTGTTTAATCCGCCACCGTAGACCCGGCCCAGGGGATGGATATTTTCTGGGGTTAGGTCGTTTAGCGACTTCCAAATTAGTTTTTTTAATACGGGATTTCGGTTAAGGCAATCTTTCAAGTTTCGCTTTGGATAAAGGGCCAGGTAGGAATTGGAAACGATGGCTTTTGAATTGTTAAGTATAAACCGAAAAGCGCTTTTGGTTTGGTCGGTTTGTCGGCCCATGTAAGAAAAAGCAAAAAGGGGCACCTCCGGTCTTTGTTCCTGAAAGTACCAGCGTTTTCTGCGGCCGCACAAGTATCCGTTGGCCACTTTTTGACGGCCGCTTTCAAGGTATTGCCAGAGACGGGGATGGTTTTTTTGTATTTCGCCTTCGCTTAAGTGGCAATCGAGCAGAAACAAGCGTTTAGGCAATATCGGGTTGCCAAAATCGTCCGAGTCGATCTCCAGGGTCTTTAAAAATCGAACGCTGGGTAAAATGGGACGAAAAAAACCGATGGGTAAGCCCAATTCGTGGATTCGGGTTTCCTCCAGGATAAAAAAATCGTTGGCGCCCGTGGCGATGCCGCGTTTGACCTCAAAATAGTCCTTTAACTTGGGAGCCGATGAATTTTGGTTCTCATCGCGGCTTTGGGGCGGCCCAAAAGAAAGGCGATTCCACTTGGCCTCCGGGCGTAGGTCGGCTTTGTTGATTTTTTTGATGACTTTTGGCGCCGCCAATGAATCGCCGAAACTAAAATCCACGCTTTCGGAGTTTGATAGGCCCTTTCTAAACCAGACGACCGCCGAGGAAACCAGGGCGTCTTCAAACTGAAGATCGTTTAAATCAAATCTGTGTATCCTAAAAAGATCGGTTTTCGTTAGCAGGAATTCTTTAACGGCCTTCCCGTAATTCACGTCCATGAATTCGCTTGGAATAAGCCAACCGGCGATGGCGCCATCGGCCATCCATTGAATCGAACGCAAAAGAAAATGGCAATACAAACCGGCCAGCCCGGATAAATTAACCCCGGAAATTTGTTGGGTTTTCAGTTTAAGCGGGATTTTCTTATCGGGGTCGATCAAATGATGCCTAACGTAAGGCGGATTGCAAATTATCAAGTTATGGTTATCGAATGGCTCCGTTTGAATAAAATCGGCCTTTAGAATCGTAATGTTAAATCCTTTAAAAAGTTTACCGGCCGCCTTGGCGAATAAGGGGTCGATTTCAAGCCCCGTGGCAGCGGAAACGTTACGGCTATCGGTTAGGTTCAGGAGGGCCGAATAAAATGCCCAGGTGCCAAAAGCCGGGTCAAAAAACCTAACGTCATCCGGGCAATCGATATGCTTAAGGCCAAAGGAGACGATTTCTCGGGCCAGCGCCGTAGGGGTGGCGAATTGCCCCAGTTTTCGACGTTCCTCAAGCGTTTTACGCCCGTCAAGATCTTTTTGTAAACCAAGGCGACTGGTTTCCACCGCTTCGTTTAAACCCAGAATAGGTTCGATTCCGCCCTCGCGCTTTTCCATGGTAAGTCAATCCCGCCATCGGTTTGGTTTTGTGCCCAATCGCACGATAGCAAAACGCCAAGGAAATGACAATCAAAATTTGATGTTTTCCCCATATGTGTTTTTTAGCCTAAACTTTTGTTGGAATTTTTTTCAAGCCCTTCGAAACTTATCTCGGACCCCGCCCTCCCCGAGCTGACGATTTAATTTTTGGTTTGTCATAAGCCGGGCTTGGATTTTTATGGGATGGCCACGCGCTTAGGCTGACTTGGAAAGGCCCAACAAGGGGTCCGGGAACGATTGGGGGCCCTTGGCCTAGGATGGTGTTTGCGCGATCTGTGTCTGCCCAACGCCGCCTGGGGGCTATTTTGGCCGTTTACGGGCCGGTTTTGGGGTGGGCTTAGGGTTTTTGGGTTACGTAGCCTGGAGGCCATGACAATTTTGGGGGGGATTTTTTTTGGTCGAGAAGGGGGGGTTTTTAATCTTCGCCCCATTGGTCCCTTAAACTTAGCAAAAATTTCTCGGCCGATTGCGAGAAGATCTGGTATTTTTTCCAAACGATTTTTATGGTCGATTCTAAACGCGGCTTAAGGGGTTTGAAGCACATCGTCTCGCTGCCCACGGCGCTTACGAGTTTGTCAAGGCAAAGGGCGTAGCCGAGTCCCTCTTCAACCATTAGGGCGGCGTTAAAAATGAGATTGTAGGTCGCGACAACGTTTAGGCTCTCATAATCCCGCCCGATCCATTTTGAAAGCTCCCCGCTCACCAGACGCCGGTGAGAGCTTATCAGAGGCAAGTCCCAGATGTCCTTGGGTCGTATGGCCTTAAGTTTGGCCAAGGGGCTGTCTTTGCGGCATAGAAGGCCCCAGGTGTCTGAGGCGGGCAAACGGATGGAATCATATTTGCGCAGATCCGTCGGGGTTATCAGCAGGCCAAAATCCAAGAGCCCTTTGTCGAGCCTGTCCGATATGTCCTCCGCGTTTCCGCTATGCAGGTGGTAACGCACCAAGGGGTATTTTTTCCTAAAATCCACCGCCACTTTGGCGACTAGCCGCATGGCGTCGGTTTCCCCGCCGCCTATATGGATATCTCCGGCCAAGGTCTCGTCGGGAGCCGAGATTTCCCCGGCCGTCTTGTCGGAAAGCTCGATGATTTCCCTGGCCCTTTCGCGCAGTAACAAGCCCTTTTCCGTAAGGGTCACCTTGCGCCCCCGAATAAAGAGCTTGGCGCTTAGTTCTTCCTCCAAGTCCATAAGTTGACGCGATAACGTGGGTTGGGTGAGATGAAGAAATTGGGCCGCCCCGGAAATGCTCTCCGCCTCGGCGACCGCCAGAAAATACCGCAAAACCCGCAGTTCCATTAAATTCCCTCCCGTGAATGCCCTCGAATAAACCGTTGACTTTAAATGCCCACCCTTGAATGCCTATGATTAAACGGGCTTTTTAAATTACCTCCCGTAAATGCCCTCGAATAAACCGTTGACTTTAAATGCTCACCATTGAATGCCTATGATTAAATGGGCTTTTTTAAATTACCTCCCGTAAATGCCCTCGAATAAACCGTTGACTTTAAATACTCACCCTTGAATGCCTATGATTAAAAGGGCTTTTTAAATCCCCTCCCGTTAACGCCCTCGAATAAACTGGCTACTTTAAATTCCCCCCCCGTGAATGCCCTCAATTAAGCCTGGCTTTTTTAGAATTCCAGGTCTTTGAAGGCCTTGCCGGGGGGGCTATGGAGGTCGATTGGTAATCATTCTAGCGTAAATGATTATGCCCTTCAAGCATATTTTGTCATACGATATAAGTAATTGCTATTTTTTAAGGGCGGGCCTA